>NZ_JBHUWH010000047.1:0-27980 GCF_042670125.1 Kitasatospora sp. NPDC057198
GAATAGGCGTTCGGGGGTTGATTCGCCGGGCCGGGTTCCGGCCCGGCGGAGTTCGGGGGCGGGAAGTCGTTCCGCCGGGGCCCTGGCGATTCCCGGCCCGGATTCCGGCCGCCCGTTCCCCGTTCACCCGCGGGGTGCCGGAGCGTCTCCGGCCCGCCGCGCGCCGGGCCCCGCCGGGCAGCGGGCGCTGCCCCATCGGGCAGTGTCGGCGGACGGCGGGGACGGGGCGGGGCCCGCGCGTTGACCGCCCCTTCCGGGCTGGTCCACCGTGAGGGGACCGGGGCGGCCCTCCTCGCGCTCACGCGACCGCCGAGCGCCGCGGCGAACCCGACGATCGGACGGAGAACCTTCCCACCATGCAACGAGTCTGCCTCGCCCTGCCCACCATGCGGGCCTGCCCCGGCACCATCGTGGACCTCGCCGAGGAGGCGGCCTACGCCGTCGAGACCTTCGGGGCCGAGGTCCACCTCCTCGTCCTGGACACCACCGCGGGCGCCGAGTTCGCGAAGAACGCGGACGCCGTGGCCTCGCTGGCCCCGGCCCCCGGCGTGTTCGTCCACCACCTGGGCAACGAGGCGCAGCGCACGTTCTTCCTCGACGTGGCGCGGCGCTCCGGCGGCGCCGACCCGGAGCTGCTGCTCGACCTGATGCTGCCGCAGGACGTCGCGTACGGCTCCTGCGTCAACCGGGTCTTCCTGGGCGCGGCCGCCCTCGGCTGCACCTCGGCGCACCTGCGCAACGACGACTTCGACTACCGGGTGGTCGACGGCGCGAAGATGTTCCCGATCCACCACGAGCTGCTGTCGCTGGGCAGGCCGGCCGGCGAGGCGGTGGCCGGGGTGGCCCGCTCCGAGCTCGACCCGGCGGACGCGGACAAGCCGGTGATGCTGGTCAGCGCCGCCTTCATGGGCGAACTCAACGTGGACATCGGCGAGATCGACGAGCTGGACCCGGAGGTCTACCGGGACCTGGTGCGGCTGTGGACGCCGCGGGTGTGGACCCGCGAGCAGCAGGACGCGATGGTCGACGTCTCCTTCAAGGGCGCCCCGGAGGAGAGCTTCGACCCGGACGACTCGGTGCTCGGCGTGCCGGACATCTGGGACGTCTACATGTGCAACGTCGCCATCGACCACCGGGGTTACGAGGTGCTGCCGCTGGTGCCCTCGCTGCGCACGATCGGCGCCGACTACGCGCTGCTGCACGCCCTGGTGCACGCCAAGCTGCCCGCCGTGATCCACAGGCGGCACATCGTCAACTACTACACGCCCGAGCGCCGGATCGGCGCCGGCTTCGTCTCGTACCAGCTGCGCTTCGTGAAGATGCTGCTCTCGATGCTGTACCTGTACCCGGTCTACGGTCAGATGATCGACCTGGGCACCGGGCTGCTGGACGAGCGGCACGAGCTGCGGGTGGAGCCGGTCCTCGGCCTGGTGCGCAGCACCTTCGACCTGGAGCGGGACACCAACGAGACCTGCCTGGACGAGGTGGACCGCCTCTACCGCAAGCTGGGCGGCAAGTACGCCGAGCTGGCGGACGTGGTGGCCGGGCAGCGGCAGCAGCTGCTGGACGAGGCCCGGGAGGACGCCGTGCGCTGGGCGGTGCTGATCGAGAACTGGGCGCCGATGGTGGCCGCCGCCCGCGAGCGGGGGCTCGCCGGGTGAGCGGGGAGTTCCTGATCCGGCAGCTGGCCGACGGGGACTGGGACGCCGTGGTCGCGCTGGAGCACGACGCGTACGCGGCCGACGGCCTCTCCGAGGGGCGGGCGGCGCTGGAGTCCCGGGTCGCCTGCTCGCCGGGGACGTGCTTCGTGCTGGAGGAGCGCGACACCGGCGCCGTCCGCGGCTACCTGCTGAGCCTGCCGTACCCGCCGCTGCGCTGCCCGGACCTCGCGGTGGCGGAGGCCGGGGCGTTCGAGTCGGACAACCTGCACGTGCACGACCTGGTGCTGGCCGAGGAGCTGCGCGGCCGGGAGCTGGCCGCGCGGCTGATGGAGCACGTGCAGGCGCGGGCGGCGGAGGGGGGCTTCGCGCAGGTCTCGATGGTCGCGGTGCGCGGCTCCGACATCCTGCTGCGCTTCTACGGCTACCGCGCGCACCGGGAGGTGGCCGTGCCCGCGTCCTACGGGCGGCGGGCGGTCTACATGTCGCGGCCGGTGGGCTGACCGCCCCGGCGCTCCGGGCCCGGCCGGGTGGGTACCGGTCGGGCCCGACGTGCTTGCCGCGCACGGGAGTTCAGGGCTGCCAGGTGCGGTGGCGGACGGTGAAGGGGCGGTCCGCGTCGGCGGCGACCGCCGCGCGGAACGGGCCCGCCACCGGGACGTCGGACAGCCGGAGCGGGCCGGGGCCGAGCGGGGCCGCGTCGGCCAGCCGCAGCGGGGAGGGGCCGGCCAGCGGGAGGCCGAGGCCCTGGGCGAGCCGTCCGCCGTGCACCTTGACGCACGCCTCGCGGCGGCACCACAGGCGGGTGAACCGGTCGGCGCCGTCGGCGGGGGTCGGCGCGTCCAGGACGAGGGCCGCGTCGGCGGGCGGGAAGTACCGGCGGGCGATCCGCGCGCCGACGCCGGGCCGGGCGAGCCGCTCGACGTCCGCGCCGACCCGGCGCCCGACGGCGAGGGCCAGCAGCGCGAGCGCCCCCGAACCGGACCAGTTGACCTGCAGCGGTTCGGCGGCAGGGGGAAGGACGGGTTCGGGCTTGCCGTGCGGGCCGTAGTGCCACACCAGGTCGGCGGGCGCGGCGCCGAGCCGTGCGGCGACCAGCAGCCGGACGGCGCCCCGGGCCACCGCGAACCGGCCGCCCCCGGCCGGGTCGCGGGCGCGGTCGGCGCGCTGCCGCTCCTCGGCGTCGAGCAGGCCGTACAGGCGGCGCACGACGTCCGGGGGCTGGTCGGTGGGGATGCTCCAGACGTCGATGACGTCGGCGACGTCAGTGGCAGCGGGGCCGTTCACGGCAGGGTCAGGGTGCTGAGCCGGCCCAGGTGGCGGTCGTGGTCGGCGACCAGCAGCGGGCCGCGGTGCCCGGGGAGGCGGTCGGCGAGCAGGCTCCAGACGCCGGTGAACGGCTGTCCGGGGCGGGCCGCTTCGGCGCCGTCGGGGTCATCGTGGGCGGCCAGCCCGGCGGAGAGCAGCAGTCCGGCGTCCGGGCCGAGCCGGCGGTGCTCGTCGAGGGCGGCGCGCCGTGCTGCGGCGCCGTCCGGCCGGTCCTGCTGCCGGATCCGCATTCCCTCGCCCGGGGCCTCCTCGCAGACCAGCACGACGGCGCGGTGCGCGGCGGGCAGTTCGACGGGCTCGGGGGTGTCGGGGAGCGCGTGGTGCAGGGCGCTCTGTTCGGCGAGCACGACCACGGCCCGCCGGCAGCCGCCGGTGCGGTGGTGGGCGGCGGCGAGGCGCAGCGCGGTGAAGGCGGTGGCGCTGCCCTGGTCGCAGACGGCGAAGGCGGTCGGCTGTCCGGGGCAGTGGCGGCTGAGCCGCAGCGAGCTGGGCGCGGCGGGCCGGACGTCCGGGGTGGAGAAGGCGAGGATCAGCAGGTCGGCGGGTTCGCCGTCGGGCAGGGCCCGTTCGAACAGGCCGGCGGCCATCTCCGCGTAGTCGTGCCCGGCGCCTTCGGCCAGCAGGTCCTCGCGCAGCGGCAGGCCGTACGGGCGGACCAGGTCGGCGGTGAAGGTGCGCAGGTCGGGGTGGAGCGCGGCCGCGGAGTGGCCGTCGGATCCGGCGGCGACCGCCCTGGTCACGCGCAGGCCGCGGGTCTGGGCGGGCATCGGTCAGTCCTCGTCGGCGTGGTGTCCGGCGACGTAGTCGGTGAGGCTGTCGACGGTGCGGAGGTCGTCGATGGAGAGGTGTTCGACGTCGACCTGGATGGCGAGCGTCTCCTCGATGTCCAGGACCAGTTCGACGATGCCGGAGGAGGTGAGGCCGTAGTCGTCGAAGAAGCAGGCGTTCGCGGGGACGTCGGCGAGGTCGACGCCCAGGACGCGCGGCAGGACGTCCTCGATGCCGCGCCGGATGCGCTCGCGCACCTCGGGGCCGGCCGGCGCGGGGGTGGTGGACTGGCTTGCGGGCGGGGCGGATTCAGGCATGGGTGGACCGTCCGGTGGTGGTTTCGAAGGGAAGGCGTCAGTGCTGGAGGACCATGGCCGCGAAGGTGGCGCCGATGCCGGCGGCGGCGATCAGGTAGTGGTCGCCGGGCCGGAGCGCGCCGCCGGTGGTGGCGGTGCGGAGGTTGACGAAGGCGTCCGCGGCGAAGCTGTGTCCGACCGCGGGCACGTTCTCCAGGACCACCCGTTCGACGGGGAAGCCGAGTTGGCGGCAGATCATCCGCCAGGACGCCTGGTTGACGTTGTGCGGGAGCAGCAGCGCGAGGTCGTCGAGTTCCAGGCCGGCCCGGTCGAGCGCGTCCTCGATGGTCCCGATCATGGTGGGCTGGTACTCCCGCTGGTAGCGGGCCATCAGTTCCGGGTCGTCGACCGGCCGGCCGTCGAACTCGGGGCGCTGGCGGACGGCGTAGGAGAGCACCCGGTCGCGGTCGCCGCCGGGGCTGACCAGGCAGGCCGTGGACGCCTCGGCGAAGATCGTGGTGCCGGGGAGGACCTGGGCGTCCCGGGTGAAGGTCTTCTCCCCCGCCACCACCAGGGCCAGCGCCGTCGGGTCGCCGTCGTCCGCGAGCAGCCGGCCGGCCAGGTCGACGGCCAGCAGCGAGGCGGCGCACGCCTGTTGGGTGACGGTGAACGCGTCGGCGTTGGTGAGGCCGAAGCGCTCCTTGAGCTGGTGCAGGGGGTTGAGCGGGTAGGGCGCGGCAACCGGGGTGCTGCGGGCGTGCAGCAGGTAGCGGACGCGGTGTTCGTTGCCGCGCAGTTCGGGCAGCGCCCGGACGGCGGCGTCCAGCAGGTCGAGCAGCGTCCCGTCCGGGTCCAGGCGCACCTGGTCCAGGCCGTGGAAGCGGCGGAAGAGTCGGAGTTGACGTGGGGTAAGGCCGATCCTGGCGCCCGCGTCCTCGATCGGTTCGAGTCGCGGGGGGAGGTGGACGGCCACTGCCTCCAGTGCGGTCACCCCGGTTAGTATTCCCACGCTCCGCGGGTCGCACAAGCGATCACCGCCCTGGAGCCCCCTCCCTCACCCCCGTTGCCGTCGAGCCGGTGGAGCCTTCCGATGACTGATTCCGCACATTCCTCCGTACACCGAGGAACCGCTTCCGACCTGGCCTCCGGGCCGCCCGCCGTCCTCGACCCGGGGCTGCTGGCCGCGCTGGCCGAGGCCGCCGACGCTCTGCCCGAATGGGCACAGTCGCTCGCCCCCGAGGACCGGCTCGACGGCGATCTCGCCCTGGACGAGAGCGAGTTCGCCGTGCTGGACGCGCTGCTGCGGGAGCGCTTCGGCGCCGACCTGGGCGCGCTGCGGGCCGGTCTGGACGTGGCCGGACTGGCCGCGCTGACCGTCGGCGACCTGGCGGGGCTGGTGCGCCGGTGAGCCGCTTCCTGCTGGTGGTGCCCCCGCTGGCCGGGCACGTCAACCCGGCCGCCGGGATCGCGGCCGAGCTGGCCGCGCGCGGCCACGAGGTGGCCTGGACCGGCACCGAGACGATGCTGCGGCCGCTGCTCGGGCCCGGCGCCCGGGTCTTCGGCACCGGCAACCGGATGTTCCGGGCGATGGGCGGCCACGGACTGGCCTCGCTGCGCTCGCTGTGGGAGGGCTTCGTCGTCCCGTACGCCAGGTTCACCCTGAAGCCGCTGGACGCGGTGGTGCGGGAGTTCCGGCCGGACGCGCTGCTGGTGGACCAGCACACCCCGGCGGGCGCGCTGGTCGCGCACCGGCACGGGCTGCCGTGGGCGACGCTGGCGCCGGGGGCGATGGAGCTGGGCCGCCCGTACCGGCACCTGCCGCGGGTGGAGGCGTGGACGGCGGGCCTGCTGGCGGGGCTGTGGGAGCGGGCCGGGCTGCCGGCCGGGGAGTTCACCGACCCGCGCTTCTCGCCGCACCTGGTGCTGGCCACCTCCGGGCGGGCGCTGCTCGGCGACCTGCCGCCGATGCCGCAGCTCGCCGCGGTGGGGCCGGTGCTGACGGCCCGTCCGGCGGATCCGGCGTTCCCGTGGGAGCGGTTGGCGGGCGGGCGGCGCACCGTGCTGGTCACCATGGGGACGATGTCGGACACCGTGGGCGCGGACTTCCTGCACCGCACCGCCGAGGCGCTGGCGCTGCTCGGCGGGGAGGGCGTCCGGGCGGTGGTCGCCTCGCCCCGGGGGGCACTGCCGGCTGCCCTTCCGGACTCCGTCACGGTGGTCGATCGGGCACCCGTGCTGGAGCTGCTGTCCGGCGGCCGGTTGGACGCGGTGCTCTGCCATGGTGGGATGAACACCGTGGTCGAGTCGCTGGCGCACGGTGTCCCCGTGCTGGCGGCGCCGATCCGCAACGACCAGCCGTTCGTGGCGCGGCGGGTCGTGGAGGCCGGGGCCGGCCTCCGCGTCCCGTTCGCCCGGGTC
This sequence comes from Kitasatospora sp. NPDC057198, assembly GCF_042670125.1. Taxonomy (NCBI): domain Bacteria; kingdom Bacillati; phylum Actinomycetota; class Actinomycetes; order Kitasatosporales; family Streptomycetaceae; genus Kitasatospora; species Kitasatospora sp. NPDC057198. The sequence continues at coordinate 6,470 of NZ_JBHUWH010000047.1, forward strand.
GGTCCGCCGGTGATCGCCGAGCGGCTGCGGCGGGTGCTCGACGAGCCCTCCCACCGGGCGGCCGCCGAGCTGATCGGTCGTCAACTGCTGTCCGGCGGCGGGGCTTCGGCCGCCGCCGACCGGATGGAGGCACTGGCCTCCCCCTGATACCGCCTCGCGTCCGCCGACCGCCGTCCCATGAGCGGTGGTCGGCGGGCGCAGGCCCTCGTACCCCTTCCCAGCCCGGGAGTTCTGGTTGATCAAGACCACGGGACTTCGCAAGTCCTATCCGTCCGGCAAGCACGGCCGCACCGTCGTCGACGCCGTCCGCGGCATCGATCTGGACGTCCGGGCAGGTGAGATCTTCGGCTTCCTCGGCCCCAACGGCGCCGGGAAGACCACCACGCTGCGGATGCTCGCCACGCTCATCCGCCCGGACGGCGGCGAGGCCCTGATCGCCGGCGCCGACCTGCTGGCCGACCCGGCCGCGGTCCGCCACCGGATCGGCTACGTCGCCCAGGGCGGCGGCACCGCCGACGCGGTCACCGGGCGGGAGGAACTGGTCATGCAGGCCCGGATGTACGGCGCCCGCAAGGCCGAGGCCCTGCGACGGGCCGCGGACGCCCTCGAGGCGTTCGGCCTGACCGAGTTCGCCGACCGCCACTGCAGCACCTACTCCGGCGGCCAGCGCCGCCGGGTGGACATCGCCCTCGGGGTGATCCACTCCCCCGCGGTGCTGTTCCTGGACGAGCCGACGGTGGGCCTCGACCCGGCCAGCCGCGGCCAGGTGTGGGCCGAGATCGAGCGGCTGCGCGCCGGGGGCATGACGGTGGTGGTCACCACCCACTACCTGGACGAGGCCGACGCGCTCTGCGACCGGGTCGCCATCGTCGACCACGGGGAGATCGTCGTCGAGGGCACGCCCGAGGCGCTCAAGCGCGAGATCTCCGGCGACGTCGTGCTGCTCGGCCTCGCCGCCGAGCAGGGCGAGCCCGCCGCCGACGCCCTGCGCGGCCAGCCGTACCTGCACCGGCTGGAGCCGGGCGAGGACGGCCTGCGGCTCTACCTGGACGACGGCGCGGCGGCGGTCCCGCAACTGCTGAACGCCCTGAACGGGGCCGGCATCGTCCCCGGGACGGTGCAGCTCCAGCGGCCGAGCCTGGACGACGTGTTCCTGGCCCGCACCGGCCGCTCCATCGAACAGTCCTGACGAGAAAGCCCTGGAGTCCCTTCCGTGAAGCTCGCCCGTGACACCTGGCTGGTCTTCCAGCGGCAAGTACTGCTGATGTGGCGCACCCCGATCTGGATCGTCATCGGCATCACCCAGCCGGTCTTCTACCTGCTGCTGTTCGCCCCGCTGCTGAAGAAGGTGCTCGCGCCCATGGGCGCCACCAGCTACGCCGAGGCGTACCAGATCTACGTCCCCGGCCTGCTGGCGGTGCTCTGCATCTTCGGCGGCCTCTACACCGGGTTCAGCCTGCTCGGCGAGCTGAAGGCCGGCATCATCGAGCGCTCCCGGGTGACCCCGGTCAGCCGGCTCGCCCTGCTGCTGGGCCGGGCGCTGCGCGAGACGCTCGGCCTGCTCGTCCAGGCGGTCATCATCACGCTGGTCGCGCTGCCGTTCGGCCTGCGGGTCGACCTGCCGAGCCTGCTGCTGGCGTACGTGCTGCTCGGCCTGCTGGCCCTGATGACCTCGGCCGTCTCGTACGGGATCGCCCTGGCGCTGCCCAACGACGCCGCGATGGCGCCGGTGGTGAACACCATCGCCCAGCCGATCGGCCTGCTCTCCGGCGTGCTGCTGCCGCTGGCGCTGGCGCCGGTGTGGCTGCAGACGGTGGCGAAGTGGAACCCCTTCTACTGGGCGGTGGAGGGCATGCGGGCGCTGTTCTCCGGGCACCCCGGGGACAGCGTGGTCTGGCAGGGGCTGCTGATCGTCGCGGTGCTGACGACCGCGGCGATCGCCTACTCGGCCCGGCTGTTCTCGACCCGGATCCGGTAGTCCGGTAGTCCTGCGCACGTGGGGGGAGGGGCCGCGGCCCCTCCCCCCGCGTCGTGCTCAGCGCGCGGCGGCCCGGACGAAGGCGGCCAGCCGGGCCACGCCCTCCTCGATCTGCCGCCCGTCCAGCGCGCTGATCGACAGCCGCAGCCGGTGCTCGCCGCCGCCCGCCGGGTAGAACGGGGCCATCGGCGTCCAGAGCACCCCGTGCTCGCGGGCGCAGCGCTCCATCGCCGCCCCGTCGGCGGTGAACGGCACCCGGAGCACGGCGAAGAAGCCGCCCTCCGGCTCGTTCCAGGACACCCCGAGCCGCTCCCGTTCGGCGGCCGGGAAGTGCCGCTCCAACTCCCGCAGCAGGACGGCCAGGTTGGCCGCGTAGTGGGCGCGCGCCGGGGCGTTGGCGGTGCGCAGCCGGCAGCCGTGGCGCAGCAGCATGCCGCCGATCACGGCCTGGCTGAGCGCCGGGGTGTTGACCGTCGTCATGCTCTTGAGCTTGGCGAGCTCGTCGGCGAGCAGGGTGGTGCGGCCGTCGGGGGCGGCCACCCGCTGGTCGGCGACGACGTAGCCGAGCCGGGCGCCGGGGAAGCAGGTCTTGGCGAACGAGCCGAGGTGGACCACCTGCCCGCGCTTCCCGTCCAGCGCCTTCAGGGTGGGGCGTTCGCCCTCCTGGCGGCTGAAGAAGCCGTACGGGTTGTCCTCGATCACCAGCAGCCCCTCCTCGGCCGCCACCGCCAGCAGCCCGGTCCGGGCCGCCGGCGGCATGCTGGTGCCGGACGGGTTGGCGAAGTCGGGGACGACGTTGAGCGCGCGCGGGCGGCGGCCGGCGGCCCGGACGGCGCGGGCCTCCGCGCTCACCGCCTCCGGGTCCGGGCCGCCGGCGGGCCCCTCCGGGACGGGGACGGTCGCCAGGTCGAGCAGCCGGGCGGCGCCGGTGACGCCCACGTAGCAGGGCGAGCTGACCAGCAGCACGTCCTCTGGCGTGGCGCACAGCGCGCGCAGCACCAGCAGCATGCCCTCCTGGGCGCCGACGGTGAGCACCAGCGCCTCGGGGGCGACGTCCAGGCCCTCGTCGTTGGCGAGGGTGCGGGCGACCAGGTCGGCGATGATGCCCTTGGTCGGCCCGTACTGGAACAGCGCGGTGCGCACGGCGCCGGCGCTCAGGCCGCGCTCCTCGCGCAGGTGGCGCAGGTAGGTGTCCAGGTCGGCGTGGACGTCCTCGGGTTCGAAGGAGCCCTCGTACGGGCGGCCGGGGGCGAAGGAGAGCGCGTCCGGGTAGCGCTCGGTGACCTCGTTGAGGAAGGTCATCGCGTCCAGCAGCGGGTCGGCGAGGCCGGCGTGCAGGTCGCCCAGCGGGATGGTGGTGGCGGTGGTCGTCATCGGAGGGCCTCGCGCAGTCGGTCGGCGGCGAAGAGTTGGGCGGCGCGGCCGTCGTCGAGGACGCCGGGCATCGCGAAGAAGCCGTGCGGCATGCCGTCCCAGCGGCGCAGTTCGACGGGTACCCCGGCGGCGCGCAGGGCTTCGGCGTACTGCTCGCCCTGCTCGCGCAGCGGGTCGTACTCGGCGGTGATCACGGTGGCGGGCGGCAGGCCGGCCAGCGAGGGGGCGCGCAGCGGGGAGGCCAGCGGGTTCGCGCCGTCGGCCGGATCGGCCAGGTAGTGCGACCAGTACCAGGCCACCGAGTGCCGGTTGAACAGCGCCGGGTCCTCGTCCGCGCCGGGGGGCGGGAGGCGGTGGTCGGTGTTGGGGTAGACCAGCAGCTGGTGCCGGATCGCGGGGCCGCCGCGCTCGCGGGCCAGCAGGGTGAGCGCGGCCGCCAGGTTCCCGCCCGCGCTGTCGCCGCCGACCGCGATCCGGCCTGGGTCGAGGCCCAGCTGCGGTGCGTGGCGGGCGATCCAGTCCAGGGCGGCCCAGCAGTCGTGGACGGCGGCGGGGAAGCGGTGCTCGGGGGCGTGCCGGTAGCCGACGGCAAGCACGTCGGCGCGGGTGGCGTTGGCCAGCGCGCGGCAGATCGCGTCGCCGGTCTCCAGCGAGCCGAGCACCCAGCCGCCGCCGTACAGGTAGAGCAGGGCGGGGCCGGGCGGGTCGGTCCCGGCGCGGGGTTCGGGCCGGTAGTGGCGCAGGGTGAGCGGGCCGCCGGGGCCGTCGACGGTGAACTCCTCGACCGCGCCGACGGGTTCCGGGTTCCCGGTGGCCGCGCGGATGTCGGCGAGGTCGGCGGCTCGGGCCTCGGCGAGGGTGCGGGTGTACAGCGGCGGGGTGCCGGCGGCGGCGCGGCGGGCGCGCACCGCCTCAGCCTGGGGGTGCAGCGGCATCAGTGCGCCCCTCCGGCGGGGGCGGGGCCTGCGGCGGCGGCAGGGCCTCCGGGGGCGGCCGGGCCGCCGGGGGCGACGGCCTCCAGGTAGATCGACTCGTCCTTGCGGAAGGCGGTGTCCAGGTCCGCGACGTCGGGCCGGGCGCCGCGCTGGAACTCCTGCCGGGTGACGGCGAACCCGTCGTACCCGGCGCGGTCCAGGACGTGGCGCAGCTCGGCCTCGTCGTAGATCCAGCGGTGGCCGAAGTGGTAGAAGATCTGGTTCAGCATGAAGGCCCGGCGTTCGGGCATCGGCGGGCCGACCCGCATGGTGCGCAGGCGGCGGCGGTGGCGGCGGAAGAACTGCTCGCGGTCGTCGAGGTAGCCGGCGACGTACGCGGCCAGGTCGGGGGTGGTGAGGCGGAGCAGGCCGCCGGGGCGCAGCACCCGGCGCACCTCGGCGAGCCAGAACACGGCGGTGCCGAGCGGGACGTGCTCGATCAGGTGCTCGGCGTACACCCAGTCGACGCTGTGGTCGGCGAACGGGAGCGGCTCGGTGATGTCGAGGCTGGTGTACAGGCTGCCGCCGTCGATCCGGTAGACCGGGCCGGGGCGAGTGGCGTCGGTGCCGTTGTGCAGGCCGACCAGGTCGGTGCCGAGGCCCTGCGGGTGGCGGGTGCGGAACGCGGCGAACTCGATGCCGGTGACCCCGAGTTCCTGGAACTCCCGGTGGGTGCGCGGCACTTCGGGGCGGACCCGTTCGATCGTGGTGCACCGGGCGAGGTCCTCGGTGAAGGCGTCGGTGCGGGCGGTGAGGCCCTCGGGGTCCTCCCAGTCCCAGTCCGCGAACAGTTCGGGGGCGGGTCCGGCGGGGGGTCCGGCGGGGGGTTCGGTGGTCGTCACGCAGGTCCTTCCGTTCTCTTTGTCGGTGCTCCGTCATGAGCCCCTATATATAAGGAGAGGGACGCGCACTCAGGGGTGGGTCCGCGCCGCCGGCGGCCGGGGCGCGAGGGCGCCGCGGTCGAGGTCCGCGAGGGTGGGGCGGCCGGACAGCACCATGGTGTCCAGCAACTCCTCGCGCAGCAGGTCGAACACCGCCCGGACGCCGTCCGCGCCACCGTGCGCCAGGCCCCACAGCACGGGCCGGCCGATCAGCGCGGCGCGGGCGCCGAGCGCGAGCGCCCTGGCCAGGTCGGCGCCGTGCCGCAGGCCGCCGTCGACCAGCACGGGCAGGTCGGCGGGGACGGCGTCCACCACCTCGGCCAGCGCGTCCGGCGCGGGCGGGGTGCCGTCGAGCTGGCGGCCGCCGTGGTTGGAGACCACCAGGCCGTCCACGCCGTGCTCGACGGCGAGTTCCGCGTCCTCGGCGGTGAGCACGCCCTTGAGCAGCAGCGGCAGCGCGGTGCGGCGGCGCAGCCAGGCCAGGTCGGCCCAGGTGACGGCCGGGTCGAACTGCTGCCGGGAGTGCTCCTCGATGCCGGAGCGGCCCGGTTCGGCGTGCGAGGCGCCGCTGGTGAGCCGGGGCGCCAGGTTGGCGGCGGTCATGCCGGGCGGCAGCGCGAAGGCGTTGCGCAGGTCGCGCAGCCGGCGGCCGACCTTGGGCGCGTCGACGGTGAGCACCAGCGCCCGGTACCCGGCCGCCTCGGCCCGCGCGACCAGGGCGGCCAGCGCCTCGCGCTCGCGCAGCCAGTACAGCTGGAGCCAGTGCGTCCCGTCCGGCGCGGCCCCGGCGACCTGCTCCAGGGTGCGCCCGGCGAAGATGCTGGTGACCAGCAGCGCGCCGGCCCCGGCGGCGCCCCGGGCGGTGGCGCACTCCGCGTCGGGGTGGGCCAGGCCGTGGTAGGCCATCGGGGCGACGCCGTACGGGGCGGCCAGCCGGGCGCCGAACAGCTCGGTGGCGCAGTCGGGGGCCGAGACGTCGACCAGGACGCGCGGGCGCAGCAGGTAGCGGCGCCAGGCGTCCGGGTTGGCGCGGGCGGTCCACTCGGCGCCGGCCGCGCCCTCGAAGAAGTCCCAGACCGCGGCGGGCAGTCGGGCCCGGGCCAGCGCGCCGTGCTCCGCCAGGGTGAGCGGAACCATCGCGTCCGAACCTCCTGATGATCCGTCAACTGGGTGGAAAACGAGGGACAGCGTAGGGGTCGACCGGCCACTGGTATAGACCTTGACCCTTGATGCGCTCCCGTGCGAAGGTCGGCACCGACGGGGGATCCACACTGAAGCATCACAACTTCCGACCTTTGCTTCCCACACGAGCGCGTGGAGTTGCGTTGACGCTTACCCCAACCCCGGTGCGCGGCGGCACGGTTGCCGCGAGCTGGGTGGACGAGCAGTTACTCGCCGGACCGGACGGCGAACCGTGCCTGCGCTTCGGCGCTCCGGTGGCCAGGGGCACCTTGCGGGCCCTGGTGGCCGAACGGCAGCGGCAGTTGGCCGCCGCCGGCCTCGGCGAGCACGGGACGGTGGCATTGCGGATGCCGCCGTCCGCGGAGTTCGTCGCGGTCCTGCTGGCCGCGTGGCGCTCCGGCGCACAGGCGGTCCTGCTGGACCACCGGCTGACCACCGTCGAGGTGGACCGCGCGGTGGACCGGCTGCACCCCCGGGTGCTGGTCGAACTTGCCGACGGGAGACCGAAGTTCACTTCGCTCCCGAACGGCACCGCGGCCGCCGGCGGGCATGCCCTGGTACAGCTCAGTTCGGGCTCGACCGGCCCGTCCAAGGTGATCGCCCGGACGGCCGCCGACCTGCTGCGCGAGCTCGACCGCTACGCGAGACTGCCGGAGTTCCCGACCCGCGGCGAGCGGACGGTGCTGCTGTCCTCGACGGTGCACGTGCTCGGCCTGGTCGGCGGGCTGCTGCACGCCCTGCACGCGGGCGTGGAGCTGGTGGTGCCGCCGCGGATGACCCCCGCGGGCATCCTGGCCGCCATCGCCGAGGGCACCGCCCCGACCACCGTGATCGGGGTGCCGTTCCACGCGGAGCTGCTGGCCGCGGCCGCCGCGCCACCCGAACTGCCGCAGCTGCGGCGGATGGTGGTGGCCGGCGAACTCGTCCGCCCGCAGCTGCCCGCGGCGTTCCGCGAACGCTTCGGGGTGCCGCTGGGCACCATGTACGGGATGACCGAGACCGGCGTGATCGCCACCGACCTGTCCGGGCGCAACCACCCGGCGGTCGAGCCCGTCCACGGGATGGAACTGTCCGTGGCCGGCGGCGAGTTGCACATCGCCCGGGAGGAGTCCCCGTACCTGGGCCCGACCGACCCGACCCGCTGGTCGGACGGTCTGCTGCACACCCGGGACGCCGCGCTGATCGAGGCCGGCACCGGCCTGGTGACCGTCCTCGGGCGGCGCGACTCGCAGATCTCCATCGGCGGCCTCAAGGTCGACCTCAACGAGGTCGAGCAGGCCCTCACCGGGCTCCCCGGTGTGGTCGAGGCCGTGGTGCTGTTCACCGACGGCGCGATCGAGGCGTACGCCGCGACCGCCGACGGTGCCACCTCCCCGCCCTCCGAACGGGGCGGCCCCGCCGAGCGGTTGCGCGACCTGCTCGGCGGGGAACTGGCGGGCTACAAGCTGCCCCGCCGACTGCACCTGCTGTCGCGGCTGCCCCGGACCGCCACCGGGAAGCTGCTGCGGGACGCCGCCGCCCTGCGCCGACAGGCCGACGCCGCCCGCTGATCCACCTCCCCCGCCCCTCCGGTGCGGTGCGCCCGGCCGGGTCGACGGCTCCAGACACCGTCCGCCCGTCCGCCGGTGCGCCCTGCCCGGAAACCCCCCTCCTTCCCCTTCCCCTCCCGATTGCGCTGGAGACCCGTCCATGCAGGAACAGATCCGCTCGTTCATCCTGACCACCCTGGCCTCGATGAACTACGACGTCTCGCACGTCACTTCGGAGACCGACCTCGGCCCGGCCGGCCTCGACCTGGAGTCGCTGGCGCTGGCCGACCTCGCGGTGCAGGTCGAGGAGAAGTTCGGCATCCGCTTCGAACTGGACGACATGGAGTCCACCGCACTGATGACCATCGACGAGTTCAGCGCCGAGGTCGCCGCCCGGATCGCCAAGTCCTCGGTGGGCACCGCCCGATGAGCACCGGCGCCAGAACCCGCTTCGGCCGCGCCGAGGCCCTGCAGATGCTGGCCCGCTACGGCGACCGCTCGCCCGAGCAGGTCGACGAGCACCTGGGCTCGCTGGAACTGACCTGGCTGATCGCCCAGGCCGAACAGGTCTACGGCGTGCAGCTCGACCTGGACGACGAACGGCTGGACGCCATCCGCACGGTGGACGACGCGGTGGCCGCGCTCGGCGCGCAGCTCGACGCCGCGACGACCGGTGCCGTGACGGCCGGTGGCGACGGCGGTACGGACGCGGGGGCCGCCGCACCATGACACCGACCGCGCTCCGGAGCGGCCCGCCGCGGCGCGCCGTCCTGGTCGGCGGGGTAGGGGTGCGCTCGGTGTTCGGCGCGGGGCTTGCGGCGCTCACCGCCGGCGTGCTCGCGGGGCGGCCCGCGTTCACCCCGGTGGAGCGTTTCGGCACCGCCGGGCACCGCGCCGACCGGGCCGCCACCGGCCCCGGCTCGCCCCGGCTGGCCGACCAGCTGGTCGCGGTGCTCGCCGAGGCGGGCGCGCTCTCCGACCCCGGTGAACCCCGACCCGCCGACGGACCGGAGGAGTTGCTGCTCGCCCTGCACGGCGACCGGCGGGCCGGACCGGTCGCCGCCGAGGTCGCCGAACGCACCGGGCTGCGCCCCAGGGTGTACACCGGCGCGTGCGTCGCGGCGTCCGGCGCGGTCGCCGACGCCGCCGCGCTGATCGCCTCCGGCCGCCGCGAACGCGTCCTGGTCGCGGCCGGGTACCTGGTCGAGCCGGACACCTTCGCGGTGTTCGACGCCGGGCGGGCGCTGGCCCCGGACGGCGCCGTGCGCCCGTTCAGCCTGGGGCGGCGGGGCATGCTGCTCGGCGACGCGGCGGTGGCCGTGGTCCTGGAGTCCGGGCCGGCCCTGCGCCGGCGCGGCGGCCGGGCGCTCGCCGAGATCGCCGGCTGGGCCAGGACCGGGGACGCCTTCCACGTCTGCCGGCCGCACCCCGACGGCACCGGCCTGGCCAGGGCGGTGCACGGCGCGCTGGCCCGGGCGGGCGCCGCACCGGCCGCGATCGGCTACGTCAACGCCAACGGCGCGGGCTCCAAGCTCGGCGACCTGGCCGAGGCGGCCGCACTGCGCAGCGTCTTCCCGTCCGGCACCCCGCCGGTCAGCTCCACCAAGTCCGTGCACGGCCACGCCCTGGAAGCCTCCGCGCTGCTCGAACTCGCCGCCACGATCGGCGCGTTGGGCGCCGGTGCGCTACCGGTCAACGCGGGCTGGCAGACTCCGGACCCGGACTGCCCGCTCGACCTGGTCCTCGACCGCACCCGCCCGGCCGCGCCCGGCCTGGCCCTGACCCTCAATGCCGCCTTCGGCGGTGCCAACACCGCGCTGCTGGTGGCCCCGGCCTGAGCCGCACTCGGCCGTCAACGCTCCTCTCCTACCGGCGAGTTGCCCCCTCGGAACGCCGCTCTCTGTCCGCTCCCTGCCCGTTTCCGCCCGGCCGTGCCCGGCCCGTCCCCCTGGTGGTTCCCGCATGACCGCCCCGACCTCCGTCCCCGTCCTCGTCACCGGCCCGCTGACCGCGGCACCGGCACCGATCGCGGACCCCGCCGTGGCGTCCCGCGTGCTGTCCGGGCCGCTGCGGGTGCTGGCCTCCGCCCGGTGGCCGGAGCGTCCGGGGGACGAACTGCCCGCCATCGCGGGCTTCGTGGAGTCCTCGTTCAGCCCGCTGGTGGCCGAGACCGCCGAGCGCTGCCTGCGCGCCCGTTACGGCCCGCCGCCGGCTGCCGGGGCGCCGCGTACCGCGCTGCTGCTGGCCAGCCCGAGCGGTGACACCGGCACCGCCGACGCGCTCGCCCGAGCCACCGCCACCGGCCGGCGGGTCGCCCCGCTGCTGTTCTTCCAGTCCAACCCGAACGCCGTCCTCGGCCACGTCGCCGCCCGCTGGCAGCTGGACGGCCCGGTGGTCGCGCTCGGCCCCGGATTCGACCGGGAGCGCGAACTGCACGAGCGGGCGGCCCTGTTGATCGAGGACGGCGACGCCGAACAGGTCCTGGTGGTGACCGCCGTCCAGGGCCCGCCCGACCACGCCACCGCCGTCCTGCTCGCCCCCTGAGCACCGTCCCCGCCCTCCGCCCCTCGGCGCACCGCGGCCCGCCGGGGACCCCCTCTCCCGCACCACGATTTCCCGCACCACGAGAAGAACGGGACCGATGAGCCTCCCCAGCCTGCGCGCCACGCTGTCCGCCGACAGCTCCGTCGGCGCCGGAAACGTCCTGACCACCCGGGTCGAGCAGGGCCTCGGCCCGGATTCGCCGACCCTGACCTTCGACACGCCCGTCGACGGCCACCCGGCGCACACCGCCCTGACGCTGCGCGCGCTCGACCGCGCGGTGCGGGCCCGGGCCGCCGCCCTGCACGCCCGCGGGGTGCGCCGCCGCGACCCGGTCGCCGTGCAGGCGTCCGCCGCGGCCGACCAGGTGCTGTGCTTCCTGGCGCTCAGCCGCCTCGGCGCGATCCCGGCCCTGCTCAACCCGGCGCTGGACGCGGACACCTCGGCCCGCTACCTGCGCCGGCTGAACGCGACCGGGCTGCTCGCCGACGCCGCGCACGCCGAGGCCCTCGCCGGCCTGGACCTCGGCATGCCGCTGCTCGCCGACACCGCCGAACTCGCCGACGGGGAACCGGAGTCGGCGCCCACCCCGTACCGGCACTGGCCCACCGACCCGGTGGCGATCACCCACTCGTCCGGCACCACCGGCCTGCCCAAGGCGGTGCTGCACTCGCACGCCAGCCTGTACGCGGCGATCCGGCACCGCCTGCTGCTGCCGCGCCCGCAGGGCATCGACCGGGTGCTCAGCGCGCTGCCGGCCGCGCACGCCGCGACGCTGATCGCGGTCAACCTGGCGCTCAGCTTCGACGCCGAACTGCACCTGATCTCGCAGCAGACCGGCCCGGCCGTGCTGGAGGCGATCGAGAACTGGCGGCCGCAGGGCGTGTACGGTTTCGCCACCACCTGGGCCGACCTGGCCCGGCAGGACCTCGCGGCCCGCGACCTGTCCTCGGTGGGCCTGTGGTGGAACACCGGGGACTGCGCGCACGAGGCGCACATCAGGCGCCTGGTCGCGCAGGGGTCCCGGGTGACCGCCACCCGGGAGGGCCGGGTGCGCACCGCCGGGTCGGTGTTCATCGACGGCCTGGGCTCCTCCGAGATGGGCCACTCGCACTTCCACATCACCCACACCGTCGACACCGAGCGCTACGGCCGCTGCGTGGGCCGTCCGCACGCCTTCGTCGACTGCGCGGTCCTCGACCCGGACGGCAACGAGCTCGGTCCGGGCGAGGTCGGCGAGCTGGGCACCCGCTCCCCCACCCTGTCTCCCGGCTACTGGAACGACTCGGTCACCACCCACCGCACCCGGCTGCGGGACTACTTCCTCACCGGCGACCTGGTGTACCGCGACGAGGACGGCTACTACTACCACGTGGACCGCGTCGTCGACAGCGTCGACCTCGGCGACGGCCGCCGCCTGCACACCGCCGCCAGCGAGGAGCGCGTGCTGGCCGCCTGCCCGGACGTCCACGACTGCACCGTGGTCGCCTTCCGCGACGGCGGGCGGACCGTCGCGGACGTGCTGCTGCAGCTGGACCCGGCCGCCGGCCACTGCGCCGACCGCACCGCCGAGGTGCTGGCCGCGCTGGAGCCGCACGTCGCCGCCGTGGTCCGCGGCGTGCTGGCCGTCCCGGACGGGCGGATCCCGCTCGGGCCGACCGGCAAGGTCCGCAAGGTGCTGCTGCGCCGGCAGCACCTGGCCGAGCTCCGGGCCGCCACCGGAAGCGGGCCCCGATGAGCCCGGTCGCCGCGCAGGTCACCGGCATCGGCTGGGTGACGCCGCTGGGCCGCGCCGTCCCGGAGGCGTTCGCCGCCCTGGCGGCCGGCCGCTCCGGGCTGAGCGCCCCGCCGGACGGCCACCCGGCGGCCGGCTGGCTGCGGGTGGCGGGCATCTCCCCGCACGTTCCGGCCACCGAGGTGCTGCCGCCGACCGAGACCCGGGTCGCCGACCGCTACCTGCTGCTCGCCCTGGCCGCCGCCGCGGACGCGCTCGCCGACGCCGATCTGACGATCCGTGAGGACGCTGATCCGGAGCGGGTCGCGGTGGTGCTGGGTACCGGTGGCGGCGGGCTGGAGAGCTACGAGCAGCAGGCCGCCGGGCGGCGCGAGCGCGGCCGGGCCGCGGTCAGCCCGTACCTGCTGCCGGGCATGCTCTCCAACATGGCGGCGGCCCGGATCGCCATCGCGCACGGCATCCGCGGCTACAGCTCCGCCGTGATCACCGCCTGCGCGGCGGGCGCCCAGGCGATCGCCGAGGGCCTGCGGCTGATCCGCGGCGGCGAGGCGGACGTGGTGGTGTGCGGCGGCGCGGAGGCCCCGCTGCACCCGACGATCGCCGCTGCCTTCGACAACTCCCGTGCGCTGGCTGCCGGTTGGGACGATCCGGCGCAGGCGTCCCGGCCGTTCGACGCCCGCCGCAACGGCTTCGTGCTGGGCGAGGGCAGCGCCGTCCTGGTGCTGGAGAGCGCCGAGCACGCCGCGGCCCGCGGTGCGACCGGGTACGCGTCGCTGGCCGGCTGGGGCGCGGCCACCGACGCCCACCACCCGACCATGCCGCGTCCGGACGGCGCGGGCGCGGTCGCCGCGATGCGGGCCGCGCTGCGCTCGGCGGGCCTGGAGCCGTCCGCCGTGGACTACGTCAACGCCCACGGCACCGGCACCAAGCTGGGCGACCGGGCGGAGGCGGCGGCGCTGCGCGAGGTGTTCGGCGCGCACGACCCGTGGGTCAGCTCGACCAAGGGCGCCACCGGCCACCTGCTGGGCGCCTCGGGGGCGGTGGAGGCGGCGGTGTCGGCGCTGGCCGTCGCCGAGGGCCTGATCCCGCCCACCCGCAACCTCGAACAGCCGGACGGGGCCTGCGTGTTGCGGCACGTCCGCGGCGCGGCCGAGCACAGCGTCGTGCGCCACGCCCTGTCCAACTCGATCGCGTTCGGCGGCCACAACCTGAGCCTGCTGTTCGGGCCGCCGGACATCACGGCCAAGCACCTCGGAGGAACCTCATGACCGTGCCGGGCATCGCGTACACCGAACTGTACGTGGAGGACGCCCACAAGTACGCCGCGCGGCTGCGCGACGACTGGGGCTTCTCGTTGAGCGAGCCGGCCCGGACGGCGCCGGGCACCACCCAGGTGGTGGCGCACCAGGGGTCGGCCCGGGTGCTGGTGACCTCGGCGGTGGAGTCCGAGCACCAGGTCGCCGCCTGGGTGCGGCGGCACGGCGACGGCGTCGCGGTGATCGCGCTGCGGCACACCGACCGGGTCGCGGCGGCCGCGGCGGCCGAGCGGGCGCTGAACGCGGGCGGCGGCTGCCTGGACGGGGCGGGCACGGTCTCCGGCTTCGGCGACCTGGCGGTGCGCTTCACCGGCCCGGAGGACCTGCTGCCGGAGGGCGAACTGCCGGGCGAGGGCGCGCTGTTGTCGCTGGACCACGTGGCGGTGGTGGTGCCGGGCGGGCAGTTGGCCGGCTCGGTGGACTGGGCGGTGCGCGGGCTGGGCTTCCGGGAGGTGTTCCGGGAGTACGTGGAGGTCGGCGACCAGGCGATGGACTCCCGGGTGGTGCAGAGCCCGTGCGGGACGGTCACCTTCACCCTGCTGGAGCCGGACACCTCGCGGGCGGCCGGCCAGATCGACGGCTTCCTGGAGGCGCACGGCGGCGCGGGCGTCCAGCACCTGGCGTACGCGACCGGCTCGATCACCGCCGCGGTAAGGGAGCTGGCGGCGCGCGGGGTGGCGTTCCTGAGCACGCCGGGCGCCTACTACGAGGCGCTGGAGTCCCGGCTCGGCCCCACCGCCATCCCGGTGGCCGAACTGCGCGACACCCACGTGCTGGTGGACCGGGACCACGGCGGCGAGCTGTTCCAGATCTTCGCCCGCTCCACCCATCCGCGCCGCACCTTCTTCCTGGAGCTGGTGGAGCGGCGCGGCGCGGGCAGCTTCGGCACCGCGAACATCAAGGCCCTGTACGAGGCGGTGGAGCGCGAGCGCGCCACCGCGGACAGCTGAGCAGAGGGGAGAGGGAAGTGACCACCGCCATCGAGCAGTTCGAGTTGACCGAGGAGGAGTCGGCGCTGCTGCCGACCGTCGAGGAGGTGCTGCAGTACGCGGAGCGCGGCTGGTACCTGTCCCGGCGGCTGTTCACCGACGCCGAGCTGGACGCGCTGCAGGCCGCCACCGAGCGCTACTACGCGGGTGAGCGGAGCCGCGAACTACCGGCCCTACCGCCGCACTTGGCGTCCTGGAAGCCCTCGGACGGGCCGGTGCAGCGGCACAACGACTACGTGCACTACGAGCACGCGGAGATCGGCCGGATCCTGCGCAAGCCGCTGCTGGGCGCGGTCGCGGCCCGCCTCGCGCAGGCGGAGGAGATCCGGCTGTTCCAGGCGACGCTGATCTACAAGCCGCCGGTGCCGGGCGAGCCGAGCAACGTGGTGCCGTGGCACTTCGACAAGCACTACTGGCAGACCTCCACCTCGCAGCGGATGCTGACGGCGTTCCTGCCGTTCCACGACTGCACGGAGGAGATGGGCACCATCACCATGGTGGACGGCAGCCACCGCTGGGAGGAGCGGCCGGGCGGCGACGACTCGACCCGGCACTTCGCCGCCCGGGACCGCTCGGAGCTGGAGCAACTGCTGCACGAGAACGCCGAGTTCAACGGCACCGAGGTCCGTACCGTGCCGGTGGAGATCCCGCGCGGGCACGTGTCCTTCCACCACTGCCGCACCTACCACGGCTCGGGCCCGAACCGGTCCGCGCAGCCGCGCCGGGCGGTGTCGCTGCACCTGCAGGACGGGTCGAACCGGTACCGCTCGTTCCTGCGGCCGGACGGTTCGCCGGTGGTGTACAACCACGACGCGGTGGTGCGGCGGGACGCGAACGGCCTGCCGGACTACGCGGACCCGGAGTTCTGCCCGGTGCTGTGGCGTTCGGGGCCGGGGCGCTCGGGGCCGGGACGCTCGGAGCCGGGGCGGTCGGGCCGGTGAGCCTGCCGCACCTGGCGAACCCGGCGGGCCGCTACCGGACGATGCGGCTGATCCGCTCGTTCGAGGAGCTGGCCCTGGAGTGGGTCCGCTCGGGGCTGGTGGTCGGCGGCACCCACCCGTACAGCGGGCAGGAGGCGGTGGCGGTCGGGGTGTGCGCGGCGCTGGATCCGGCCGACCGGCTGACCTCCACCCACCGCGGGCACGGGCACGTGTTGGCCAAGGGCGCCGATCCGGGCCGGTTGCTGGCCGAACTGCTTGGCCGGGTCGGCGGGTTGAACGGCGGCCGGGGCGGTTCGATGCACGCCGCGGACTTCTCGCTGGGCATCCTGGGCGCGAACGGCATCGTCGGCGCGGGCGCGCCGATCGCGGTCGGCGCGGCCTGGGCGGCCCGGCGGCGCGGTGAACCGGCCGTGGTGGCCTCGTTCTTCGGCGACGGCGCGCTCAACCAGGGCGTGCTGCTGGAGTCGTTGAACCTGGCGTCGATCTGGCGGGCGCCGGTGGTGTTCGTCTGCGAGAACAACGGCTACGCGACGACGCTGCCGGCCGCTTCGGCGGTGGGCGGTTCGGCGTGCGGCCGGGCGGCGGCGTTCGGCATCCCGGCCGAGACGGTGGACGGGATGGACGTGGAGGCGGTCCGGGCGGCGGCCGAACGGGCGGTGGAGCGGGCGCGCACGGGGGGCGGTCCGTCGTTCCTGGAGTGCCTGACGTACCGGTTCGAGGCGCACCACACGATGGAGCGGCGCTTCCGGCTGGCCTACCGGACGGCCGAGGAGGTGGCGTCCTGGCGGGAGCGCGACCCGCTGGCGACCGGCCTTCCGGAGGCCGCGGCGATCGACCTGGAGGTGGCCGAACTCCTCGCCGCCGCAGCCGAGTTCGCGCTCTCCTCGGCGGAGCCGGATCCGGCGACGGCCACTGACCACCTGTACGCGAGCGGGCTGCGGCCCCGGTCGGGAGCGGCCCTGTGACGCTGTTGTCGTACGCCAAGGCGATGAACCGGGCGCTGGCGGACGCGCTGGAGGCCGACCCGGCGGTGTGCGTGTTCGGCGAGGACGTCGGCGCGGGCCTGGCCGGGCTGACGCCGGGCCTGCAACGGCGCTTCGGCGCCGAGCGGGTGGTGGACGTGCCGCTGTCGGAGCAGGCGTTCACCTCGGCCGCGATCGGGGCGGCGCTGACCGGGATGCGTCCGGTGGTCGAGTTGCAGATCCCGTCGCTGCTGTTCCTGGTGTTCGAGCAACTCGCCAACCAGGCGCACAAGTTCTCGCTGATGACGGGCGGCCAGGCCCGGGTGCCGCTGACCGTGGTGGTGCCGGGTTCGGGCTCCCGCAGCGGCTGGGCGGGCCAGCACTCGGACCACCCCTACGGCCTGTTCGCGCACGTCGGCATCAAGACGCTGGCGCCCGCGACGCCCACCGACGCGTACGGGCTGCTGAGTTCGGCGATCCGGGACGACGACCCGGTGGTGCTGTTCGCCCCGGCGGGCGCGCTGGGGGTGCGCGAGGACGTGACGACGCCGCTGGTGCCGGTGCCGATCGGCGAGGCCCGGATCCACCGTCCGGGCACCGACGTGACGGTGGTCGCGGTCGGCCACCTGGTGCACCAGGCGCTCGCGGTGGCCGAGGAGTTGGCGGACGAGGTGTCGGTGGAGGTGCTCGATCCGCGCACCCTGTACCCGCTGGACCGGACGGCCCTGGTGGAGTCGCTGGGGCGCACCGGCCGGCTGGTGGTGGCCGACGACTCCAACCGCTTCGCCGGTTTCGCCGCCGAGGTGCTGGCCGTCGCCGCCGAGGAGTGCCGGCTGCTCGCCCCGCCCCGCCGGGTCACCCGCCCGGACGGCACGGTCCTCCCGTTCGCCCCGGCGCTGGACCGGGCCCTGCAGCCGAGCGACGGGCAACTGCGGGACGCAATCCGGGCCGTGCTGAAGTGACCGTGCTGAAGTGACCGCGTCGGCGCGGGGGCGCTGTGGCGGGGAAGGGCCCGGCCCCCGGAGCGGTGCGCACTGCTCCGGGGACCGGGCCCGTTGCGTCATCCACCGTTTCCCGCACGGCAGTTGACGGCCTCGGGGGCTGCGGTCAGTCCTGGCCGAGCCACATGTCGGGGCCGAAGACCTCGTAGTGGATGTCGGCAGCGGGCACGCCCGCGGCGAGCAGCTGGGTACGGACGGCGCGCATGAACGGCAGCGGGCCGCACAGGTAGGCGACGGCGTCGGCGGGGACGTCCAGCGCGGCCAGGTCGACCAGGCCGGTGCGCTCGGCGGGCCACTCGCCCTCGGGGCGCTCGTACCAGACGTACGCCTCGGCGGCGGGGAGCTTGCCGACCAGCTGGGCGAACTCGTCCCGGAAGGCGTGCGCGGACTCCTGCTGGTCACCGTGCACCGCGATCACCTTGCGGGTGGCGCCGGTCTCGGCGAGGTGCGCGAGCATGCCGACGATCGGGGTGCAGCCGATGCCGGCCGAGGCGAGCAGCACCGGCCGGTCGCCGTCGGCCAGCTGCACGTCGCCGAACGGGGCGCTGACCAGCAGGGTGGCGCCCTCGTCGATGTGCTGGTGCAGGTGGTTGGAGACCTCGCCGGCCGGGTCGCCGGCGACCTTCTTGACGGTGATCTGCAGGCCGCCCTCGGGCTGCCCGGACAGGCTGTACTGGCGGATCTGGTGGGCGCCGTCGGCGAGTTCGACCTGCACCGAGACGTACTGGCCGGGCCTGTGCGCCGGAACGGGCCCGCCGTCGGCGGGGCGCAGCAGGAAGGTCGCCACGTCGGCGGTCTCGGCGGTGCGGGCGGCCACCGTGTAGGGGCGGCGCTCGCCGCGGGTGCCGCTCTCCTCGTACAGCCGGGCCTCGATGGCGATCAGCGCGTTGGCCATCAGCCAGTACACCTCGTCCCAGGCGGCGGCGACCTCGGGGGTGACGGCCTCGCCGAGCACCTCGACGATGGCCGCGAACAGGTGGGTGTGGACCACCTGGTACTGCTCGGGGGCGATGCCGAGCGAGGCGTGCTTGTGGGCGATGCGGGCGAGCATGGCGTCCGGACGCTGGTCGGGGTGCTCGACCAGGGCGGTGGCGAAGGCGGCTATCGAACCGGCCAGCGCCTGGCGCTGGCTGCCGTCGGCCTGGTTGCCCCGGTTGAACAGGTCGCGCAGCAGTTCGGGGTGGGCCGCGAAGAGCCGGCCGTAGAACGAGCCGGTGATCTCCCCGATCGCCGCGCCCACTGCGGGGAGGGTGGCGCGCACGGTCTCCGCGGACTTCTCGGACAGCATCCGAAACTCCAAACTCGCATCTGAGATGCGTATTCAACGGTGTGGGAAAACCTATTACTGAGGGCTTGCTGCTACTGGACCTGCCGCCGCCGGACTTGCCGCCCGCCCGGTCCACTGCTCGCCGGCCCACTGCTCGCCGGCGCCCGTCTCGATGCTCGTCCGGCGGGCGGCTACGCGGAAGGGCCGAACGGCCCCGGCCCCGGCGGGCCGGACGGACCGGGCAGGCCCGGCGCACTCGGTGCGTTTGGCGTACTCGGCACACTCGGCAGGCCGAGCAGGACCGGACCGCCGGACTCGCCGCCCGCTCCGCCTCCCCCGCCCTCTCCGCCGACCAGGTCGTCCACGGTCAGCGGATCGAGCGAGGCGTAGAACGCCTCCTGCGCCCGGTGCAACGCCCCGCGCAGCCGGCAGGAGTGGCGCAGCGGGCAGGGCGGCTCGTCCTCGCAGCCGACCACGTCGCCGACGCCCTCCAGCTCCCGGACGATCCGCCCGAGCGATCCGGTGCGCCCGGCGGCGGTCAGGGCGAGCCCTCCGCCGCGGCCGCGCCGGGCCTCGACGATGCCGAGGTGCTGGAGGCGGCTGACCACCTTCGCCGCGTGGTTGTAGGGGACGCCGACCGCCTCGGCCACCTCGCGGGTGGTCGGGGTCTGGTCCTCGTCCAGCACCGCCAGGCGCATGGCGATGCGCAGTGCGATGTCGGTGCCCTTGGTCAGCCTCACGGCGCTGACTCTAACCAATTGCGCATCTTGGATACCAATTACATCGGTGTCTGCTGCATCACGTTCCGCCGCGCTCCCGCCGCGCCGCGTACCGGTGATCCTGCTCACCCCTGTGCGCCGCACCGGTCGGCCGCCGTCCCGCCCCGCTAGCCTCGGGTGACGCCCGGCCGCCCTCCCGGCGACCCGGGCCGCGACCTTCCCGCTCCCCCCGCCCTTCCCCCCGCCCTTCCCCCCGCCCTTCTTCCGACGGAGGCCCCGGTGACGGCACGCCAACTCCTCGACCTGCTGGTCGATCCCGGCACCTTCCGCAGCTGGGACGAGCCGGTCACCGCCGAGCACGCCGACGCCGGCTACCGGGACGCACTGGCCCGGGCCCGCGCGCGCACCGGCCTGGACGAGGCCGTGCTCACCGGGCGCGCCCTGCTGGACGGGCGGCCGCTCGCCCTGGTCGCCTGCGAGTTCGCCTTCCTCGGCGGCTCGATCGGCGTGGCCACCGCCGAACGGATCACCCGCGCCGTGGAACGCGCCACCGCCGAACGCCTGCCGCTGCTCGCCCTGCCGGTCTCCGGCGGCACCCGGATGCAGGAGGGTTCGGCCGCGTTCCTGTGCATGGTCCGGATCACCGCCGCCGTCCACGCCCACCGCACCGCCGGACTCCCCTACCTGACCTACCTGCGCAACCCCACCATGGGCGGGGTGTTCGCCTCCTGGGGCACCCTCGGCCACCTGGTGCTGGCCGAACCGGCCGCCCGCCTCGGCTTCCTCGGCCCCCGGGTGTACGAGGAACTGCGCGGCGAGCCGCTGCCGCCCGCCGTCCAGCGCGCCGAGACCCTCGCCGCGCACGGCCGGCTGGACGCGATCGTCCCGCCCGAACGGCTGCGCGCCTTCCTGGCCCGCGCCCTCACCGTCCTCACCGCCCGCCCGGCCGAGCCCGTCCCCGCCGCTGTTCCCACACCCGCTCCCGTCTCTCCGCCCGCCCTCGAGGCCCCGGACGCCTGGGAGTCGGTACTGCTCAGCCGCCGCCCCGACCGACTGTCCGCACTCGAACTCCTGCACCACACCGCCGAGTCGCTCCTCCCGCTGGACGGCGACAGCGCGCTGGTCCGGGCCCTGGCCCTGATCGGCGGACGCCCCGTGATGGTCGTCGCCCAGCAGCGCCAGGGCCCGGACCAGCCCCAACTCCCGGTCACCGCAGCCGATCTGCGGGCCGTCCGACGGCAGGCGCAGATCGCCGAGGAACTCGGCATGCCGCTGCTCACCGTGGTGGACACCACCGGCGCGGAACTCTCGATCGAGGCCGAACTCGACGGCGTGGCACTGGAGATCGCACACTGCCTGACCACCCTGGTCGGGCTGCGCACCCCCGTCCTGGCCGTACTGCTCGGCCAGGGCAGCGGCGGCGGCGCGCTCGCCCTGCTGCCCGCCGACCGGGTGATCGCGGCCCAGCACGCCTGGCTGGCCCCGCTGCCGCCCGAGGGCGCCTCGGCGATCGTCCACCGCGACGGCGAGCACGCGCCCCAACTCGCCCGCGCCCAGGGCATCACAGCCACCGAACTGACCGCCACCGGCCTGGTCGACCAGGTCGTCCCCGAGAGCACCGACCTGGCCGACCTGCGCGAGCGCCTGGCCGCCGCCGTCACCGCCGCGCTGGCCGAACTCGCCGAACTCCCGGACGCCGAACGCCTCGCCGCCCGCGCCACCCGCAACCGCCGCCTCGGCGGCCCCACTTCAGGAGACACCCCGCGATGAGCACCACCGACCCGCTGGTCCCCGTCCTGGCCGGCGTGCTCGCCGACCTGCTGCGCTTCCTCGACGAGTGCGGGGAGGAGGAGGTCGCCGACGACACCGCCGTCCAACTCCTGGAGAACGCTTCCTGGGAGCTGAACCGCCTCCCCGAGGCCCAACGTGACCGCCTGACCGCCGTGTTCGCCGACCTGGCCGCCGCCGAACCCGACCCCGGGCGCCGCACCGCGCTCGCCGAGTTCCCGTACAACTGCGGCCTGGTCGAGGAACCGCCCTCCTGAGCAGCCCCGGCACCCGACACCCGACCCCCGGCACCCCGCGGCGGTGGCCGGTCACGGCGCCGCCGCAAACGCCGCCC
>NZ_JBHUWH010000048.1:0-27868 GCF_042670125.1 Kitasatospora sp. NPDC057198
GGCGGCCGGTGGCTACCGGCCGCCCGCCCCGCTGTGACGTTTCTTCAAACGGCGGGCCGACCGCAGGTCAGCTCGCGTCCTCCTCGCGGACGGCGCGCCGCGCGTCCGGGTTCAGCACGCCCCAGCTGATCAGCTGCTCGGTGAGGATCGAGGGGGACTGGTCGTAGATGACGGCCAGCGTGCGCAGGTCGTCCTGGCGGATCGAGAGCACCTTGCCGTTGTAGTCGCCGCGCTGCGACTGGATGGTCGCGGCGTAGCGCTGGAGCGGGCCGGCCTTCTCGGACGGGACCTGGGTGAGGCGCTCCAGGTCGAGGACCAGGCGCGGCGGCGGCTCGGCGGCGCCGCCCGGGGTGCCGCCGGGCAGCAGCTCCTGGACCGGCACGCCGTAGAACTCGGCCAGCTCGGCGAGGCGCTGGACGGTGACCGCGCGGTCGCCGCGCTCGTAGGAGCCGACGACCACAGCCTTCCAGCGACCCTGGGACTTCTCCTCGACGCCGTGCAGGGAGAGCCCCTGCTGAGTGCGGATCGCCCGGAGCTTGGCCCCGAGCTGCTTCGCGTAGTCGCTGGACATGGATCTCCCCGGACGAGATTGCTTCGCGTGCGCTGAAATGTGAGCGACGACGGCTCCCCGCACGGTTCGCTGCGGAGCACCTTCGTAACTCATTGTGAGGTTACGTAGAGTGAGGGTTGCGCGTCAAGCCGAATGGGGCACTCGTGCGAACGGGCGGCGAACGGGCTTCGATCAGCACGCTGCTACCATGGGCGAGGCTCCGGCTGCGGCCGGGAACCATTCCAGACATCCTTTAAGACCCGTCCCGTGAGGCGGGGAAGGAGGTCCGCTTCGGCATGACCACACCCAGTTCCGCCCCCCGCGCCCCGCACCAGGTGCTGGACGCCACCGACATCGCCCGGGTCGTCACCCGGATCGCCCACGAGATCGTGGAACGCGCCAAGGGCGCGGAGGACGTGGTGCTGCTCGGCATCCACACCCGCGGTGTCCACCTGGCCCGCCGGCTGCAGGCCAGGCTCGCCCAGATCACCGGCCGGGACATCCCGTTCGGGACGCTGGACATCACCATGTACCGGGACGACCTGCGGCTGAAGCCCGCCCGGGCCCTGGAGCACACCGAGATCCCCGCCGGGGGCATCGACGGCAAGCTGGTGATCCTGGTCGACGACGTGCTGTTCTCCGGCCGCACCATCCGCGCCGCGCTCGACGCGCTGGGCGACATCGGCCGCCCGCGCGCCGTCCGCCTCGCCGTCCTGGTCGACCGCGGGCACCGCGAGCTCCCGATCCGCGCCGACTACGTGGGCAAGAACCTGCCCACCTCGCTGCGCGAGGCCGTGCAGGTCCGGCTGTCCGAGTCCGACGGCCTGGACGCCGTCCTGCTGGGCGACCGCGACTACGCCGCCCGCTCCTCCCAGGCCCTGGCCGCCGACCCCGAACTCCCGGAGTAGAACCGCGTGAAGCGCCACCTCGTCTCCACCGCCGACCTCGGCCGCGACGACGCCCTGCTGATCCTGGACACCGCCGAGGAGCTCTCCCAGTTCTCCGGACGGGCCGTCAAGAAGCTGCCCACGCTGCGCGGCCGCACCGTGGTCAACCTGTTCTTCGAGGACTCCACCCGCACCAAGACCTCCTTCGAGGTCGCCGAGAAGCGGCTGTCCGCGGACGTCATCAACTTCTCCGCCAAGGGCTCCTCGGTCTCCAAGGGCGAGAGCCTCAAGGACACCGCGCTGACCCTCCAGGCGATGGGCGCCGACGCCGTGGTCATCCGGCACCACGCCTCCGGCGCGCCCGCCCGGCTGGCCGGCTCGGACTGGCTGCACGGCTCGGTGATCAACGCCGGCGACGGCACCCACGAGCACCCCACCCAGGCCCTGCTGGACGCCTTCACCCTGCGCCGCCACCTCAACCCCGGCCCCGGCCGCGACCTGGCCGGCCGCCGGGTCGCCATCGTCGGCGACATCCTGCACAGCCGGGTCGCCCGCTCCAACGTGCACCTGCTGACCACGCTCGGCGCCGAGGTGGTCTTCGTCGCCCCGCCGACCCTGCTGCCGATCGGCATCGACACCTGGCCCTGCCAGGTCTCCTACGACCTCGACAGCGTGCTGCCCAAGGTCGACGCCGTGATGATGCTGCGCGTCCAGCGCGAGCGGATGAACGCCGCCTTCTTCCCCACCGAGCGCGAGTACTCCCGGCGCTACGGGCTGGACGGCGTCCGGCTCGGCAGGCTGCCCGAGCACGCCGTCGTCATGCACCCCGGCCCGATGGTCCGCGGCATGGAGATCACCGCCGAGGTCGCCGACTCCCCGCGTTGCACCGTGGTCGAGCAGGTCGCCAACGGCGTCTCCGTCCGGATGGCCGTGCTCTACCTGCTGCTCGGCGGCGCGGTCTTCGCCGACGCGCCCGCCGACGCCCCCCGCACCACCGAACTCCCGGAGGCCGCCCAGTGACCACCTACCTGATCCGCAACGCCCAGATCCTCGGCGGCGCCCCCCAGGACATTCACATCGTCGACGGCGTCTTCGCCGCGATCGGCGAGAACCTCGACGCCCGGGCCGACATCGACATCGACGCGCACGGCCTGGTCGCCCTGCCCGGCCTGGTCGACCTGCACACCCACCTGCGCGAGCCCGGCCGGGAGGACGCCGAGACCGTCCTCACCGGCACCCGGGCCGCCGCGATGGGCGGCTACACCGCCGTGCACGCGATGGCCAACACCTTCCCGGTCGCCGACAGCGCCGGCGTGGTCGAGCAGGTCTGGCGGCTGGGCCGCGAGTCCGGCTACTGCGACGTGCAGCCGGTCGGCGCCGTCACCGTCGGCCTGGAGGGCAAGCAGCTCGCCGAGCTCGGCGCGATGCACGACTCCGCCGCCGGCGTGCGGGTCTTCTCCGACGACGGCAAGTGCGTGGACGACGCGGTGATCATGCGCCGCGCGCTGGAGTACGTGAAGGCGTTCGACGGCGTGATCGCCCAGCACGCCCAGGAGCCCCGGCTGACCGCCGGCGCCCAGATGAACGAGGGCCTGGTCTCCGGCGAGCTCGGCCTCGGCGGCTGGCCCGCCGTCGCCGAGGAGTCGATCATCGCCCGGGACGTGCTGCTCGCCGCCCACGTCGGCTCCCGGGTGCACATCTGCCACCTGTCCACCGCCGGATCGGTCGAGATCGTCCGCTGGGCCAAGGCCAAGGGCTGGGACGTCACCGCCGAGGTCACCCCGCACCACCTGCTGCTCACCGACGAGCTGGTCCGCAGCTACGACCCGGTCTACAAGGTCAACCCGCCGCTGCGCACCGCCGCGGACGTCGAGGCGCTGCGCGAGGCGCTGGCCGACGGCACCATCGACGCCGTCGCCACCGACCACGCCCCGCACCCCGCGGAGGACAAGGACTGCGAGTGGGCGGTCGCCGCGATGGGCATGGTCGGCCTGGAGACCGCGCTGTCCGTCGTGCAGCAGACCATGGTCGACACCGGCCTGCTGAACTGGGAGGGCGTCGCGGACCGGATGTCGCACCGCCCGGCCCGGATCGGCCGGCTCGCCGGGCACGGACGGCCCGTCTCGGTGGGCGAGCCCGCCAACCTGGTGCTCTTCGATCCCGCGTACCGTGGAGTGGTGAACCCCGACACCTTCGCGACCCGCTCCCGCAACAGCCCGTACCGGGGCATGGACCTGCCCGGACGGGTGCACGCCACCTTCCTGCGCGGCGAGGCCACCGTGCTCGCCGGCGAACTGGTCGAGCGCTGATGCTCGCCACCGAGAAGGGCCAGGTCACCGACTGGCCCGGGTACATCGGCGCGACGGTGGGCCTGCTGGTCCTGATCGCGCTGGTGTACTGGCTGATGCGGCAGGGCTGGAACTGGCGGCGCACCCTCCAGTCCGACCTGCCGGAGCCGCCCGCGGTGCCCGCCGAGCCCGGGGCGGCGCTGCTCGCCGCGCCCGGCCGCTACCACGGCTCCACCACCGCCGGGAACTGGCTGGACCGGGTCGTCGCGCACGGCCTGGGAACGCGCAGCCTCGCCGAACTGACCCTCACCGAGCGGGGCCTGCTGGCCCGCCGCCCCGGCGAGGCCGACCTGTGGATCCCCGCCGGGGCGCTCACCGGCGCCCGCACCGACTCCGGCATCGCCGGGAAGGTCGTGCCGAGCGGGCTGCTGGTGGTCGGCTGGCGGCTGGGGGACCGCGCCCTGGAGAGCGGCTTCCGGCTGGACGCCGCCGAGGGGCACGAGGACTGGGTCGAGGCCGTCGAGGCACTAGTGACACGTACGAAGACGATGAAGACGGAAGAGGCCGCCACATGACCGCACCTGCCCCCACCACGCAGCGCACCAGGCGGGAGCGAGTGCCCGCCGTGCTCGTCCTGGAGGACGGCCGGACCTTCCGCGGCCAGGCGTACGGCGCGGTCGGCGAGACGTTCGGCGAGGCGGTCTTCAACACCGGCATGTCCGGCTACCAGGAGACCCTGACCGACCCGTCCTACCACCGCCAGGTGGTCGTGATGACCGCCCCGCAGATCGGCAACACCGGCTGGAACGACGAGGACGACGAGTCGCAGCAGA
Organism: Kitasatospora sp. NPDC057198; assembly: GCF_042670125.1. Taxonomy (NCBI): domain Bacteria; kingdom Bacillati; phylum Actinomycetota; class Actinomycetes; order Kitasatosporales; family Streptomycetaceae; genus Kitasatospora; species Kitasatospora sp. NPDC057198. The sequence goes on from NZ_JBHUWH010000048.1 coordinate 4,559, forward strand.
TCTGGGTGTCCGGCTACGTGGTCCGCGACCCCTCCCGGGTCGCCTCCAACTGGCGCTCCAAGCGCTCGCTGGACGAGGAGCTGGAGCGCCAGGGCGTCGTCGGCATCAGCGGCATCGACACCCGCGCGCTCACCCGCCACCTGCGCGAGCGCGGCGCGATGCGGGTCGGCATCTTCTCCGGCCCGGCCGTCGCCGACCAGGCCGAACTGCTGGCCAAGGTGCAGCAGGCGCCCGAGATGAAGGGCGCCGACCTGTGCGCCGAGGTCGCCACCAAGGAGACCTACGTCGTCCCGGCGGTCGGCGAGAAGAAGTTCACCGTCGCCGCCCTCGACCTGGGCATCAAGGGCATGACCCCGCAGCGGATGGCCGAGCGCGGCATCGAGGTGCACGTGCTGCCCGCGAACAGCTCGGTGGAGGACATCTACGCCGTCCAGCCCGACGGCGTGTTCTTCTCCAACGGCCCCGGCGACCCGGCCACCGCCGACCGCCAGGTCGAGGTGCTGCGCGGCGTGCTGGCGAAGAAGACCCCGTTCTTCGGCATCTGCTTCGGCAACCAGCTGCTGGGCCGGGCCCTCGGCTTCGGCACCTACAAGCTCAAGTACGGCCACCGCGGCATCAACCAGCCGGTGCAGGACCGCACCACCGGCAAGGTCGAGGTGACCGCCCACAACCACGGCTTCGCCGTGAACGCGCCGCTGGACAAGGTGAGCGACACCCCCTTCGGGCGGGTCGAGGTCTCCCACGTCTGCCTCAACGACGACGTGGTCGAGGGCCTCCAGGCGCTCGACATCCCCGCCTTCAGCGTGCAGTACCACCCCGAAGCGGCAGCCGGCCCGCACGACGCCGCCTACCTCTTCGACCGCTTCGTGAGCCTTATGGAGGGCCAGCGTGCCTAAGCGCACCGACATCAAGTCCGTCCTGGTGATCGGCTCCGGCCCGATCGTCATCGGCCAGGCGGCGGAGTTCGACTACTCGGGCACGCAGGCATGCCGGGTGCTCAAGGCCGAGGGGCTGCGGGTCGTCCTGGTCAACTCCAACCCGGCGACCATCATGACCGACCCGGAGATCGCCGACGCCACCTACGTCGAGCCGATCACCCCCGAGTTCGTCGAGAAGATCATCGCCAAGGAGCGCCCCGACGCGCTGCTGCCGACCCTGGGCGGCCAGACCGCGCTGAACACCGCGATCTCCCTGCACAAGGCCGGCACGCTGGAGAAGTACGACGTCGAGCTGATCGGCGCCGACGTCGAGGCGATCAACAAGGGCGAGGACCGCGAGCTCTTCAAGGGCGTCGTCGAGGCCGTCAACGCCAAGATCGGCCACGGCGAGTCCGCCCGCTCGGTGATCTGCCACTCGATGGACGACGTGCTGGCCGGCGTGGAGACGCTGGGCGGCTACCCCGTCGTCGTGCGCCCGTCCTTCACCATGGGCGGCGCCGGCTCCGGCTTCGCCCACGACGAGGAGGACCTGCGCCGGATCGCCGGCCAGGGCCTGGCCCTCTCGCCGACCACCGAGGTGCTCCTGGAGGAGTCCATCCTCGGCTGGAAGGAGTACGAGCTGGAGCTGATGCGCGACAAGCACGACAACGTCGTGGTGGTCTGCTCCATCGAGAACTTCGACCCGATGGGCGTGCACACCGGTGACTCGATCACCGTCGCCCCGGCGATGACCCTCACCGACCGCGAGTACCAGATCCTGCGCGACATCGGCATCGCCGTGATCCGCGAGGTCGGCGTCGACACCGGCGGCTGCAACATCCAGTTCGCGGTCAACCCCGAGGACGGCCGGGTCATCGTCATCGAGATGAACCCGCGCGTCTCGCGCTCCTCCGCGCTGGCCTCCAAGGCCACCGGCTTCCCGATCGCCAAGATCGCCGCGAAGCTCGCCGTCGGCTACACGCTGGACGAGATCCCCAACGACATCACCGAGCAGACCCCGGCCTCCTTCGAGCCGACCCTCGACTACGTCGTCGTCAAGGTGCCGCGGTTCGCGTTCGAGAAGTTCCCGTCCGCCGACGCCACGCTGACCACCACCATGAAGTCGGTCGGCGAGGCCATGGCGATGGGCCGCAACTTCCCCGAGGCGCTGAACAAGGCGCTGCGCTCGCTGGAGAAGAAGGGCTCCCAGTTCAGCTGGGTCGGCGAGCCGGGCGAGAAGGCCGAGCTGCTGGCGAAGGCCGTCGTCCCGACCGACGGCCGGATCAACACCGTCATGCAGGCGATCCGGGCCGGCGCCACCCCCGAGGAGGTGTTCGAGGCCACCAGGATCGACCCGTGGTTCGTCGACCAGCTCTTCCTGATCAACGAGATCGCCGTCGAGCTGGGCGAGGGCGACAAGCTCGACCCCGAGCTGCTGCTGCACGCCAAGCGGCACGGCTTCTCCGACCAGCAGATCGGCGAGATCCGCGGCCTGAAGGCCGACGTGGTCCGCGAGGTGCGGCACGCGCTGGGCATCCGCCCGGTGTTCAAGACCGTCGACACCTGCGCCGCCGAGTTCGCCGCCAAGACCCCGTACTTCTACTCGTCCTACGACGAGGAGAGCGAGGTCGCCCCGCGCACCAAGCCCGCCGTGATCATCCTGGGCTCCGGCCCGAACCGGATCGGCCAGGGCATCGAGTTCGACTACTCCTGCGTGCACGCCTCCTTCGCGCTCGCCGACGCCGGGTACGAGACCGTGATGGTCAACTGCAACCCGGAGACCGTCTCCACCGACTACGACACCTCCGACCGGCTCTACTTCGAGCCGCTCACCCTGGAGGACGTGCTGGAGATCGTCCACGCCGAGCAGCAGGCCGGGCCGCTGGCCGGCGTCATCGTGCAGCTCGGCGGGCAGACCCCGCTCGGCCTGGCGCAGGCGCTCAAGGACAACGGCGTGCCGATCGTCGGCACCCCGCCGGAGGCCATCCACCTCGCCGAGGAGCGCGGCGCGTTCGGCCGCGTCCTGCGCGACGCCGGACTGCCCGCCCCCAAGCACGGCACCGCGTTCTCCTTCGAGGAGGCCAAGGCGATCGCCGACGAGATCGGCTACCCCGTGCTGGCCCGCCCGTCCTACGTGCTCGGCGGCCGCGGCATGGAGATCGTCTACGACGAGCCCTCGCTCGCCTCCTACCTGGAGCGGCACGCCGGCCTGATCTCCGAGCACCCGGTGCTGATCGACCGCTTCCTCGACGACGCCGTCGAGATCGACGTCGACGCGCTCTACGACGGCCAGGAGCTCTACCTGGGCGGCGTCATGGAGCACATCGAGGAGGCCGGCATCCACTCCGGCGACTCCGCCTGCGCGCTGCCCCCGATCACCCTCGGCGGGTACGACATCAAGCGGCTGCGCTCGGCCACCGAGGGCATCGCCGCCGGCGTCGGCGTGCGCGGCCTGATCAACATCCAGTTCGCGCTGTCCGGCGACATCCTGTACGTGCTGGAGGCCAACCCGCGCGCCTCCCGCACCGTGCCGTTCACCTCCAAGGCCACCGCCGTCCCGCTGGCCAAGGCCGCCGCCCGGATCTCGCTCGGCGCCACCATCGCCGAACTGCGCGCCGAGGGCCTGCTGCCGCGCGAGGGCGACGGCGGCACGCTGCCCGCCGACGCGCCGATCTCGGTCAAGGAGGCCGTGATGCCGTGGTCGCGCTTCCGCGACGTGCACGGCCGCGGCGTGGACACCGTGCTCGGCCCCGAGATGCGCTCCACCGGCGAGGTCATGGGCATCGACCGGGTCTTCGGCACCGCCTACGCGAAGTCCCAGACCGGCGCGTACGGCGCCCTGCCCACCAAGGGCAAGGTGTTCGTCTCGGTCGCCAACCGCGACAAGCGCAACCTGGTCTTCCCGGCCCGCGCGCTGGTCGAGCTCGGCTTCGAACTGCTCGCCACCACCGGCACCGCCGAGGTGCTGCAGCGCGGCGGCATCCCCGCCACCGTGGTGCGCAAGCACTCCGACGGCGAGGGCCCGGACGGCGAGAAGACCATCGTCCAGCTGATCCACGAGGGCGCGGTCGACCTGATCATCAACACCCCGTACGGCACCGGCGGCCGCCTCGACGGCTACGAGATCCGCACCGCCGCGGTCTCCCGGGGCGTGCCCTGCCTGACCACCGTGCAGGCGATGGGCGCGGCCGTGCAGGGCATCGCCGAGCTGCGGCGCGGCGAGGTCGGCGTGATGTCGCTGCAGGAGCACGCGGCGCTGATCAACTCCGGCCGCAACTAGGCCGAAACCGTGGGGGGCACGCCGGTCCGGTTGCCGGGTGCCCCCCACGTCCATGTCCCGGCTCGGCACGGCTTACGGCTCACGGCCCACGGAGGGTTGCCCGCGCGATGTACAAGCTCCTGTTCAACCTGGTCTTCAAGAAGATGGACCCGGAGAAGGCCCACCACCTGGCGTTCTTCTGGATCCGGCTGGCCGCCTCGGTGCCCGGCCTGCGCTCGCTGGTGCGCGCCGTGCTAGCCCCGCGCGACCCCCGGCTGCGCACCGCCGCGCTCGGCCTCGACCTGCCCGGCCCGTTCGGCCTCGGCGCCGGCTTCGACAAGAACGGCATCGGGATCGACGGCCTGTCGATGCTGGGCTTCGACTTCGTGGAGATCGGCACCGTCACCGGCGAGCCGCAGCCCGGCAACCCCGCGCCGCGGCTGTTCCGCCTGGTCGAGGACCGCGCGCTGATCAACCGGATGGGCTTCAACAACCAGGGCGCCGCCCGGGTCGCCACCCGGCTCGCCGCCCGCCCGCACACCAGCAACACGCCCGTCATCGGCGTCAACATCGGCAAGACCAAGGTCGTGCCGGAGGACGAGGCGACGGCCGACTACCTGAAGAGCGCGCGGGCGCTGGCGCCGTACGCGGACTACCTGGTCGTCAACGTCTCCTCGCCGAACACCCCCGGACTGCGCAACCTCCAGGCCGTCCGGGTGCTCGGCCCGCTGCTCTGGGACGTCCGCAAGGCCGCCGACGAGGTCACCAACCACCACGTCCCGCTGCTGGTGAAGATCGCCCCCGACCTCGCCGACGAGGACATCGACGAGATCGCCGACATGGCCCTGCACCTCGGCCTCGACGGCATCATCGCCACCAACACCACCATCGGCCGGGAGGGCCTGCGCACCCCCGCCGCCCGGATCGAGGAGATCGGCATGGGCGGCCTCTCCGGCGCCCCGCTCAAGGCCCGCTCCCTCGAGGTGCTGGAACGCCTGCGCAAGCGCACCGACGGCCGGCTCGCCATCGTCTCGGTCGGCGGCATCGAGACCGCCGAGGACGCCTGGCAGCGCATCCTGGCCGGCGCCGACCTCGTCCAGGGCTACTCCGCGTTCATCTACGAGGGGCCGTTCTGGATGCGCAAGGTGCACAGGGGCCTGTCGGCCCGGCTCCGGGCGGCGGGGTACGCGAGCATCGGGGAAGCGGTGGGGAAGGGCAACCGCTGAGCCGCTGAGCCGCCGGCTGCGGTGGGCGAGCCCCGCCGCCCGCACCGAGGCGGTGGGGCCCGCCCACCGCACCACCACGACGGAAGACGGAAGACAGCAGATGACTGACAGCACGCCCTTCGGCACCCGCCTGCGGACCGCCCTCGACACCCGGGGCCAGCTCTGCGTCGGCATCGACCCGCACGCCGCGCTGCTCACCGCCTGGGGGCTGGACGACGACCTGGCGGGCCTGGAGACCTTCTCGCGCACCGTGGTCGAGGCGCTGGCGGACCGGGTCGCGGTGCTCAAGCCGCAGGCCGCGTTCTTCGAGCGCTTCGGCAGCCGCGGCGTCGCCGTGCTGGAGCGCTCGGTGGCCGAGGCCCGGGAGGCCGGGGCGCTGGTGGTGATGGACGCCAAGCGCGGCGACATCGGCTCGACCATGGCCGCGTACGCGGAGGCGTTCCTGTCGCCGGACAGCCCGCTGTTCTCGGACGCGCTGACCGTCAGCCCGTACCTGGGCTTCGGCTCGCTGCAGCCGGCCGTCGACCTGGCGCGCGCGAACGGCTGCGGGCTGTTCGCGCTGGCGCTGACCTCGAACCCGGAGGGGCACGAGGTGCAGCGCGCCGTCGGCGCGGACGGGCGGAGCGTGGCGCAGGCCGTGCTGGGGCGGCTGGCGGCGGAGAACTCCGGTGCCGAGCCGCTGGGTTCGTTCGGCGCGGTGGTCGGCGCGACGCTCGCCGACGCGGGGGCGGACCTGGCGATCAACGGCCCGCTGCTGGCCCCCGGAGTGGGCGCGCAGGGCGCCACCGCGGCCGACCTGCCGCGGGTCTTCGGCGACCAGGTGCGCAACGTGGTGCCCTCGGTGAGCCGCGACGTGCTGAAGCACGGGCCGTCGGTGGCGGCGCTCCGGCAGGCCGCGCAGGCGTTCGTCGACGATGTGAGGGCCGTCACAAACACGTGAGTTATGGGCCGTCAACTCGGTTGATTTGACCGGAAAACTCCCAGGTCGGCCCCTGCTGACCTGGACTTTTCGTGTTCTTTTCCTGACGCGGCGGCCCAAGTTGGGTAGTGTCCGGCGGTAGGACGCCAGTTGGCGGTGGTCACGGCCACCTCCGCAGGTCAGAGACCTGTGGCGTCCGGGCACCACCAAGTCATGGCTCATCCCTTCCATCCACACCTGAGGTGAACGGCGTGGCTCTTCCGCCCCTTACTCCCGAACAGCGCACCGCCGCGCTCGCCAAGGCCGCCGAGGCTCGCCGGAAGCGTGCCGACGTCAAGAACCGGCTGAAGCACTCGGGCGCCTCGCTGCACGACGTCATCAAGGCCGGCAAGTCCGACGACGAGGTCATCGGCAAGATGAAGGTCTCCGCCCTGCTGGAGTCCCTGCCGGGTGTCGGCAAGGTGCGCGCCAAGCAGATCATGGAGCGCCTCGGCATCTCCGAGAGCCGTCGCGTGCGCGGCCTCGGCACGAACCAGATCGCCTCCCTGGAGCGCGAGTTCGGCGGCGCCGCCTCCTGATCGGAGGCCGGTGTCGGCGGAACGTCCGCGATCCGGGATAATCGGTACATGAGTGAGCGTCCGCGGCTGACCGTGCTCTCCGGCCCCTCCGGGGTCGGCAAGAGCACGGTCGTCGCTCATATGAGGAAGCAGTTCCCCGAGGTCTGGCTGTCGGTGTCGGCGACGACCCGGCACCCGCGCCCCGGTGAGCGCGACGGCGTGCAGTACCACTTCGTCGACCACGAGCAGTTCGACAAGCTGGTGGCCAACGGCGAGCTGCTGGAGTGGGCGGTCTTCGCCGGGAACCGGTACGGGACGCCGCGGCAGGCGGTGCTCGACAAGCTCGACAAGGGCGAGCCGGTGCTGCTGGAGATCGACCTCCAGGGGGCCCGGCAGGTCAAGGAGTCGATGCCCGAGGCGCAGCTGGTCTTCCTGGCCCCGCCGAGCTGGGAGGAGCTGGTGCGCCGGCTCACCGGCCGGGGCACCGAGTCGCAGGACGTGATCGACGAGCGGCTCGCCGCGGCGAAGGTCGAGCTGGCCGCCGAGGCGGAGTTCGACACGACCCTTGTCAACACCTCCGTCGAGCAGGTAGCGGCCGAACTGCTAGCCTTGCTCGGTGTAGCCTGACCGGATCGGTTGCACCCAGCCGATACCTGTAAACCACTTCGGAAGGTTTAGCGTGTCCTCTTCGATGACCGCGCCCGAGGGCATCATCAACCCGCCGATCGACGAGCTGCTCGAGGCCACCGACTCCAAGTACAGCCTGGTGATCTACGCGGCCAAGCGCGCCCGCCAGATCAACGCCTACTACTCGCAGCTGGGCGAGGGCCTGCTGGAGTACGTCGGCCCGCTGGTCGACACCCACGTGCACGAGAAGCCGCTGTCGATCGCGCTGCGCGAGATCAACGCCGGCCTGCTCACCGCCGAGGCGATCGAGGGCGCCTGAGCCCAGGACCACCCGCGGGGCCCGTTCCGATGCCGTTCCCGGCACCGGGGCGGGCCCCGCGGCCGTGTGCCCGGCGACACGTCGCAGCCGCGCGCCGGGGGGTCGTAGGGTGGGCCCGAGCCGTCGCAGCACGCCGCAGCACGCCGTAGCAAGGAGAGCCGACCGTCATGAACGCGTCCCGTGTGGTCCTCGGGGTGAGCGGCGGGATCGCCGCCTACAAAGCCTGCGAACTGCTGCGGAGGTTCAGTGAGAGCGGGCACGAGGTGACGGTGGTGCCGACCGCCGCGGCGCTGCACTTCGTCGGCGAGGCGACCTGGGCGGCGCTGTCCGGGCGGCCCGCGGCGACCGAGACCTGGGAGCGGGTGCACGAGGTCCCGCACGTGCGGATCGGCCAGCAGGCGGACCTGGTGGTGGTCGCCCCGGCGACCGCGGACCTGCTGGCCAAGGCCGCCCACGGCCTGGCCGACGACCTGCTGACCAACACCCTGCTGACGGCCCGCTGCCCGGTGGTGTTCGCGCCCGCCATGCACACCGAGATGTGGGAGCACCCCGCCACCCAGGAGAACGTCGCCACGCTGCGGCGGCGCGGCGCGATCGTGATCGAGCCCGCGGTGGGCCGGCTCACCGGCGTCGACACCGGCAAGGGCCGGCTGCCCGACCCGGCGGAGATCTTCGCGGCCTGCCGCCGGGTGCTGCTGCGCGGCGGCCTGGAGCAGGACCTGGCGGGCCGTCACGTGGTGGTGTCGGCGGGCGGCACCCGCGAGCCGCTCGACCCGGTGCGCTTCCTCGGCAACCGCTCCTCCGGCAAGCAGGGCTACGCGCTGGCCTCCACCGCGCTGGCCCGCGGCGCCCGGGTCACCCTGGTCGCGGCGAACACCGCGCTGCCCGACCCGGCCGGGGCGGACGTGGTCCGGGTCGGCACCGCGATGCAGCTGCGCGAGGCGGTGCTGCGGGCCGCCGAGGACGCCGACGCGGTGGTGATGGCCGCCGCCGTCGCCGACTTCCGGCCCGCCGAGTACGCCACCGGCAAGATCAAGAAGGTGGACGGGGCCGAGCCCGCGCCGATCGTGCTCGTCCGCAACCCCGACGTGCTGGCCGAGGTGTCGGCCGACCGGGCCCGCGAGGGGCAGGTGGTGGTCGGCTTCGCCGCCGAGACCGACGACGTGCTGGCGCACGGCCGGGCCAAGCTCGCCCGCAAGGGCTGCGACCTGCTGGTGGTCAACGAGGTCGGCGACGGCAAGGCGTTCGGCCAGGAGACCAACAGCGCGGTGCTGCTCGGCGCGGACGGTTCCGAGGTCCACATCGCGGACAGCCCGAAGGAGATCCTGGCCGACGCGATCTGGGACCAGGTCGCCGCCCGGCTCCCCCGCACCGAACCGGAGACTGAGCGTTAACCCGGACAACACCCCTGGTCGTCCGGGCAGTTGGCCCCCGCCGATCCCTTGGTTCGGCTGCGACCCGTGCTGACCGGCGGAGATCCGCGCGGTGTGATTCGCGCCCCGGACACGACGGACCTTCGCAGGGAGCACCCGCGATCGGTAGCCGACCGTTACACTCCACTGCAGGAATCAAGTCTTTCCGGATGCCTCGGGACTTCCGAGCGCATTCAGTCAGCAGCCGCTGCAACCCCAGGGAGCGCTGTGTCTCGCCGCCTGTTCACCTCGGAGTCCGTCACCGAGGGACACCCCGACAAGATCGCTGACCAGATCAGCGACACCATCCTGGACGCCCTCCTCAAGGACGACCCGACCTCCCGCGTCGCCGTGGAGACCCTGATCACCACCGGCCTGGTGCACATCGCCGGCGAGGTCACCACCAAGGCGTACGCGCCGATCGCGCAGCTCGTCCGGGAGAAGATCCTGGAGATCGGCTACGACTCGTCCAAGAAGGGCTTCGACGGCGCCTCCTGCGGCGTGTCGGTGTCGATCGGCTCGCAGTCCCCGGACATCGCGCAGGGCGTGGACACCGCCCACGAGCACCGGGTCGAGGGCGACGTCGAGGACGAGCTGGACCGCCAGGGCGCCGGCGACCAGGGCCTGATGTTCGGCTACGCCTGCGACGACACCCCCGAGCTGATGCCGCTGCCGATCACCCTCGCGCACCGGCTCTCCCGCCGCCTGACCGAGGTCCGCAAGAACGGGACCATCCCCTACCTGCGGCCCGACGGCAAGACCCAGGTCACCATCGAGTACGACGGCGACCGCGCCGTGCGCCTGGACACCGTGGTGGTCTCCTCGCAGCACGCCAGTGACATCGACCTGGAGTCGCTGCTCACCCCCGACATCCGCGAGTTCGTGGTCGAGCCCGAGCTCAAGGCGCTCGCCGACCAGGGCATCAAGCTGGTCACCGAGGGCTACCGGCTGCTGGTCAACCCGACCGGGCGCTTCGAGATCGGCGGCCCGATGGGCGACGCCGGCCTGACCGGCCGCAAGATCATCATCGACACCTACGGCGGCATGGCCCGCCACGGCGGCGGCGCCTTCTCCGGCAAGGACCCGTCCAAGGTCGACCGCTCGGCCGCCTACGCGATGCGCTGGGTCGCCAAGAACATCGTCGCCGCGGGCCTGGCCAGCCGCGCCGAGGTGCAGGTCGCGTACGCGATCGGCAAGGCCGAGCCGGTCGGCCTGTTCGTCGAGACCTTCGGCACCGAGACCGTGCCGGTGCTCAAGATCCAGGAAGCCGTCACCCAGGTCTTCGACCTGCGCCCGGCCGCCATCATCCGCGACCTGGACCTGCTGCGCCCGATCTACCAGCAGACCGCCGCCTACGGCCACTTCGGCCGCGAGCTGCCGGACTTCACCTGGGAGCGCACCGACCGCGCCGACGCGCTGAAGGCCGCCGTCTCGGCCTGAGCGCCCGCCGCCGCGGCCTGAGCGCCCGCCGTCACCGGAGCCGTCCGTCGGGGATCTTCCTCCCCGGCGGGCGGCTCCGTCGTGCTGCCGGTGTTGTCGGCGGGGTCCGCTAGGTTGGGGGCGTGAGCAGCGCGGACGGCACCGGGGAGCAGCTGGCGTTCATCCGGGAGACGGTGCGCCGGGCGAAACCGCGGGCCGCGCGCGGGGTGGTGCTCGCCGAACGGAAGCCGGTCGCCCGGGTGCTGGTCGACAAGGGCGTGCTGAGCCTCGACCAGTACTTCGACTACGCCGTGCCCGAGGCGATGTCCGAGGACGCCCAGCCCGGCGTCCGGGTCCGGGTCCGCTTCGGCGGGCGGGTCGGCGCGCACGGGCGGCGCGAGGGCGGGGCGCTGCACGACGGCTTCGTGGTCGAGCGGCGGGACGACTCCGACTACGCCGGCCCGCTGGCACCGCTCGCCCGCGTCCTGTCGCCCGAGCGGGTGCTCACCCCGCCGCTGCTGCGGCTGTGCCGGGCCGTCGCCGACCGCTACGCCGGCACCCTCGCCGACGTGCTGCAACTGGCCGTCCCGCCGCGGCACGCCGGCGCCGAGGGCGAACCCTCGCCGCGCCCGCTGCCCCCGCCGCCGGCCCCGGCCCCGGGCAGCTGGGAGCGGTACGTGCACGGCCCCGAGTTCCTGGCCTCGCTGGCCGGCGGCCACGCGCCGCGCGCGGTGTGGACGGCGCTGCCCGGCCCCGAGTGGCCCGCCGAGATCGCCCGAGCCGTCGCGGCGGCCCTCGCCGCCGGGCGCGGCGCGCTGGCGGTGCTGCCCGACGGGCGCGCGGTCGCCCGGGTGGACGCGGCACTGCGGGCCCTGCTGGGGGAGGGGCGGCACGCGGTGCTGGCCGCCGAGGCGGGCCCGCAGGAGCGCTACCGGCGCTGGCTGTCCGTCAGCCGGGGCTCGGTGCGCGCCGCGATCGGCACCCGGGCGGCGGTCTTCGCACCGGTGCGGGACCTCGGCCTGGTGGTGGTCTGGTCGGACGGCGACAGCAGCCACGGCGACCCGAACGCCCCCTACCCGCACGTGCGCGAGGTCGCCCTGCTGCGGGCCGCCGAGGAGGGCGCGGCGGTGCTGCTCGGCGGCGTCTCGATGACGGTCGAGGCCGCGCAGCTGCTGCGCTCCGGCTGGGCGCGCCCGCTGGCCGCCACCCGGGAGACGGTCCGTCAGGTCGCGCCCCGGGTGCGCACGGTCACCGAGTACGACCAGGCGCGGGACGGCGCGGCCCAGGCGGCCCGGCTGCCGTCGGTGGCCTGGGAGACCGCCCGGGAGGCGCTGACCCGCGGGCCGGTGCTGGTGCAGGTCCCGCGGCGGGGCTACGCGCCCCGGCTGGTGTGCGGGCGCTGCCGGGAGACGGCCCGCTGCCGGGCCTGCGGCGGCCCGCTGGAGTCACCGGGCGCGGACGCGGCGCTGGTGTGCGCCTGGTGCGGCGCGCAGGAGCAGGACTGGCACTGCGCCGAGTGCGGGTCGTTCCGGCTGCGGGCCGCGGTGGTGGGCGTGCGGCGGACGGCGGAGGAGCTGGGGAAGGCGTTCCCGCGGGTGCCGGTGCGGACGTCCGGGCGGGACGCGGTGCTCGCGACCGTGCCGGGCACGCCCGCGCTGGTCCTCGCCACCCCGGGCGCCGAACCGGTCGCCGAGGGCTCCGGCTACGCGGCGGCGCTGCTGCTGGACGGCTGGGCCCTGCTCAACCGGCCCGACCTGCGGGCCGGCGAGGAGGCGGTGCGGCGCTGGCTGACGGCGGCCTCGCTGGTCCGGCCGGTCGGCGAGGGCGGCACGGTCGTGGTCGTCGCGGAGGCGGCGGCGCGGGCGGTGCAGGCCCTGGTGCGGTGGGATCCCGCCGGGCACGCGGGCGTCGAACTCGACGAACGGGAGGAACTGCGCTTCCCGCCGGTCTCCCGGATGGCCTCGGTGACGGGGCCTGCGCAGGCGGTCGCGGACCTGCTGGGCCTGCTGCGACTGCCTGCGGGCGCGGACGTGCTGGGGCCGGTGCCGGTCTTCGGCGGGGGTGGAGGCGGGGCCGGGGGCGGGGGCGGCGCGAAGGGAGCGCGCGAGGAGGGGCTGGAGCGCGCGCTGGTGCGGGTCGCGCCGGGGCAGGGGGCCGCGCTGGCCGCCGCGCTGAAGGCGGCGCAGATCGCCCGGCTGGCGTTGCGGGGGGCGGAGACGGTGCGGATCCGGGTGGACCCGACGGACATCGGGTAGCCGCTGCGCTTGGCGGGAGGGCGCAGGTGGGGGTGCGGGGAGACCTGCTGCGTTTGGCGGGATGGTGCAGACAGGGGCGCGGGGAACTGCGCGCAGCGGGAGTCGCACGTCAGCGAGATCGCAAGATAGTGCAAGTTCGTGTCCTGCGTCGCGATCTGGCTGTGCGTGCTCGCTTGGCCGCGCAGTTCCCCGCGCCCCTGGTTTCGCAGCGTCTGGCGCGCAGCGGGTCTCCCCGCGCCCCTGGCTGTCGCCGTCCGGGGGTGGGTCAGCGGGTGCGCTGGGGCATCAGGGGGCTGGCTTGGCGGGCCTGGGGGATCGGGGGGCGGGGGGCTGTGGCCGTGGTGGTGGGGACGGGCGGGGGCGCGGGGGTGTCGGTCTCGCGCGGGGCGGGGAGGAGTTCGCCGGTGGGGCGGCGCATGCCGTAGCGGCGGTGGACGGCCTGCTTGGTGACGCCGAGCGCGGAGCCGACGGAGTCCCAGGAGAAGCCGAGGGCGCGGTCGAACTCGACGGCGGCGGCGACCAGGGTCTCGACGCTCTCGCGCAGTTCCTGGGCGAGGCGGACGGTCGGTGCGGGGGCGCGGCCGTAGACCACGAATCCGGCGGAGGTGCTGGGGCGGCGGGGGCGGTAGACGTTGCCCAACTGGGCGGTGAGCGTGCGAAGGGCGTCGACCTGGCGCCGGACCCGTTCGATGTCCCGCACCAGCAGGTGCAGGGACGCCCGGGCCCGGGCGTCGTGGTTGATCTGCTCGGCCATGGCCTCGTTGCCACCTCTCGGTCGGGTCGCGTGCTCGGGGCGCTCGCGCGTCCCGGTCAATTCGCATTGACCAACGCACGTCGGGTCGTTGGGTAACGCGTCGAGTACGACTCGGGATATGCCAGTGGCCGCTCCGAACCGGCGGCGGGGATTGCATAGACTTCCCGGAGGCCGTCGTTTCCGGGCGGTCGTGTCGGTGCAGAGGGAGTCGCAGTCTTGGCAGTTCAGCCGATCCGGATCTTCGGCGACCCGGTGCTGCGGGCGACCGCGAAGCCGGTGACCGTCTTCGACAAGGAACTGCGGAGGCTGGTGAAGGACCTGACCGACACCATGCTGGAGGCGCCCGGGGCCGGGCTGGCGGCGCCGCAACTGGGGGTCTCGCTGCGGGTGTTCACGTACAACGTGGACGGCGTGGTGGGCCACCTGATCAATCCGGACCTCTCGCTCAGCGAGGAGGAGCAGGACGGTCCGGAGGGCTGCCTGTCGCTGCCGGGCCTGCGGTTCGACACCAAGCGGGCGTACGGCGTGGTGGCCAGGGGCGTCGACATGCACGGGGAGCCGGTGACGGTGGAGGGCACCCAGCTGATGGCGCGGTGCATCCAGCACGAGACGGACCACCTGGACGGGATCATCTTCGTCGACCGGCTGGACCGGGAGGCCCGGAAGGCGGCGATGAAGGCGATCCGGGAGACCGACTGGGGCGGCGGCCCGGCGCCGACGGTGCGGATCTCGCCGCATTCCACGTTCGGGCCGATTCGCTGACCGCGTGCCGCGGCGCCCGTTCCGGCGCGTTCCCACTCGTTCCCGCGTTCCCACTCGTTCCCGCGTTCCCACTCGTTCCCGCGCGTGAATCGGGAAAGCGGATGATCGGGCGGAACGCTTGTCCGACGGTCATTTTCCGGCAATCCGATCTTCCGACCTTCCGAATCCACTGAAAGGCCCCAGCCCGTGCGTCTCGTCTTCGCCGGCACCCCCGAGGTCGCCGTTCCCGCCCTGGACGCCCTGCTGGCCTCCCGGCACGAGGTGGTCGCCGTGGTGACCCGCCCCGACGCGCCGGCCGGGCGCGGGCGCAAGCTGGTGGCCAGCCCCGTCGCGCAGCGCGCCGAGGAGGCGGGCATCGAGGTGCTCAAGCCCGCCCGGCCGAGCGAGCCGGAGTTCATGGCCCGGCTGGCCGAGATCGCCCCGGACTGCTGCCCGGTGGTGGCGTACGGCGCGCTGATCCGGCCCGGGGCGCTGGAGATCCCGGTGCACGGCTGGGTCAACCTGCACTTCTCGCTGCTGCCCGCGTGGCGCGGCGCCGCGCCCGTGCAGCACGCGGTGATGGCGGGCGACGAGGTCACCGGCGCGTCCACCTTCCGGATCGAGGAGGGCCTGGACTCCGGGCCGGTGTTCGGCGTCCTCACCGAGACGGTCAAGCCCACCGACACCAGCGGCGACCTGCTCGGCCGGCTCGCGCACGCGGGCGCCGAACTGCTGGTGCGCACCATGGACGCGATCGAGGACGGGCAGGCCCGCCCCGAGCCGCAGCCGCTCGCCGGGGTGTCGCTGGCGCCCAAGCTCACCGTCGAGGACGCCCGGATCGAGTGGACCCACCCCGCGCTGCGGGTCGACCGGGTGGTGCGCGGCTGCGCGCCCGCGCCCGGCGCCTGGACCACCTTCCGCGGCGAGCGGCTCAAGGTCACCGGCCCCGTCCGCCTGCTGCCGGGCGAGAGCGCCCTGGCGCCGGGCGAGTTGGCGGTCGCCAAGAACAGCGTCCGGGTCGGCACCGGCAGCCACGAGGTGGAGCTCGGGGAAGTCCGCCCGCAGGGCAAGAAGGCGATGCCCGCCGCGGACTGGGCGCGCGGCGCCCGGATCGAGTCCGGGGAGCGCTTCGAGGGCTGAGCGGTCCGGCGGGACGCGACGGAAGGGGTGCGCGGCGGGTTCGGCCTAGACTTGGGGCGAGGCCCCTCGGCGGGCCGGACCTGATCCGCAGCACCTTTGGTTTCGAGGCACCCGTTTTGAGCACCCCCGCCGGCGCGAAGCGCGCCCCCCGCCCGCACCGCCGCCCCAAGAAGGACCCGGCCCGGATCGTCGCGTTCCGCGCGCTGCGGGCCGTCGACGAGCGCGACGCGTACGCCAACCTGATCCTGCCCTCACTGCTGCGCGAGGCCGAGCGCAAGGGCATGGAGCGCCGCGACGCCGCGCTCGCCACCGAGCTGGTGTACGGCACGCTGCGCGGCCAGGGCACCTACGACGCGGTCATCGCGGCCTGCGTGGACCGTCCGCTGCGCGAGGTCGACCCGCCGGTGCTGGACGTCCTCTCGCTGGGCGCGCACCAGCTGCTCGGCACCCGGATCCCCAGCCACGCCGCGGTGTCCGCGACCGTCGAGCTGGCCCGGGTGGTGCTCGGCGACGGCCGCGCCAAGTTCGTCAACGCCGTGCTGCGCAAGATCAGCGCCCAGGACCTGGCCGGCTGGGTCGCCCAGGTCGCCCCGCCGTACGAGGACGACGCCGAGGACCACCTGGCGGTCGTCCACTCCCACCCGCGCTGGGTGGTCTCCTCGCTGTGGGACGCGCTGGGCCGCTGGCAGCCGCAGGCGAGCGGGCGGCAGGCGATGGAGCAGCTGCTGGAGGCCGACAACGCCCGCCCCGAGGTCACCCTGGTGGCCCGCCCCGGGCGCTCCTCGGTCGCCGAACTGCGCGAGGCGCTGCCCGAGGTCGAGGACGGCCGCTGGTCGCCGTACGCGCTGCGGCTCACCGACGGCGGCGACCCGGCCGGGGTCGACGCGGTGCGGGAGAACCGGGCCGGCGTGCAGGACGAGGGCAGCCAGCTGGTCGCGCTCGCCCTCGCCAACGCCCCGATCGACGGCCCCGACCGGCTCTGGCTGGACGGCTGCGCGGGCCCCGGCGGCAAGGCCGCGCTGCTCGGCGCGGTCGCCGCGGAGCGCGGCGCGGCGCTGGTCGCCTCCGAGAAGCAGCCGCACCGCGCCCGGCTGGTGGCCCGCTCGCTGGACGGCAACCCCGGCCCGTACGCCGTCATCACCGCGGACGGCACGCGCGGCGCCTGGGAGGACGGGGCGTTCGACCGCGTCCTGGTCGACGTGCCGTGCTCGGGCCTGGGCGCGCTGCGCCGCCGCCCGGAGGCGCGCTGGCGCCGGCGCCCCGAGGACATCGCCGGATTCGGGCCGCTGCAGCGGGAGTTGCTGCGCTCGGCGCTGGACGCGGCGCGGATCGGCGGCGTGGTCGGCTACGCGACCTGCTCGCCGCACCTGGCCGAGACCCGGGCCGTGGTCGACGACGTGCTGCGCGGCCGGGCGGACGTCGAGTGGATCGACGCCCGCCCGCTGCTGCCCGGCGTCCCCGACCTCGGCGAGGGGCCGGACGTCCAGCTGTGGCCGCACCTGCACGGGACGGACGCGATGTACCTGGCGTTGCTGCGGCGAACTGCCTGACGGCGCAGGGGGATCGGGGGCGGGCGGTGTCGGAGGACCCGGAGTTCGCGGTGACGGTCACCGCGGTCGGCGGGCGCCGGATCGAGGTGTACCGGGAGCTGCGGGCCGCCGTGCTCTGGAGCCTGTGGGAGGCGAGCCGGCAGTTGGCGGAGCCGCCGGTCGAGCTGCCGGGGACCTGGCAGTTCGCCGGGGCACGGCGGCTGGTGGCCGCGCTGCGGGCGGCCGGGGCGACGGCCGGGCTGCGGTGCACCTGGTGCGCGCGGGCGGTGGACCCCGGAGTGCCGGTCGACCCGGGGCCGTGCGAGGCGCAGCCGGGGCACTGCGCGCCCTGCCCTGCCTCGGCTCAAGGCTGACGGGGCGTCAACTCCCTTGCCGCAGGGCCGCGGTGAGGCGTTGCAGGTCTTCGGCGGCCCGTCCGCGCCCGTCCGGGGCGGTGAGGTACTCCGGCGCTGTCCGTTCGGACGGGCGGCGGGTACTGGACAAGTGGGCCGGGGCGGCAGAGGGTGGTGAGCATGGAGTACACCCACCTCGGCCGCACCGGCCTGTCCGTCTCGCCGCTCTGCCTGGGCACCATGAACTTCGGCCCGCACACTGTGGAGGCCGACGCGCACCGGATCATGGACGCCGCGCACGAGCACGGCATCAACTTCTTCGACACCGCCAACGTCTACGGCTGGGGCGAGAACAAGGGCCTCACCGAGACCAT
The DNA here is from genome assembly GCF_042670125.1 of Kitasatospora sp. NPDC057198. NCBI lineage: Bacteria > Bacillati > Actinomycetota > Actinomycetes > Kitasatosporales > Streptomycetaceae > Kitasatospora > Kitasatospora sp. NPDC057198. The sequence continues at coordinate 22,360 of NZ_JBHUWH010000048.1, forward strand.
CATCGGCAACTGGTTCGCCAAGGGCGGCGGGCGGCGCGAGAAGACCGTGATCGCGACCAAGCTGTACGGCGACATGGGCGACTGGCCCAACGAGGGCAAGCTCTCCGCGCTCAACATCCGCCGCGCCGTGGACGCCAGCCTGCACCGCCTGCAGACCGACCACATCGACCTCTACCAGATGCACCACGTCGACCGGGACACCCCCTGGGACGAGATCTGGCAGGCGATGGAGGTGCTCACCCTCCAGGGCAAGATCATCTACGTCGGCTCCTCCAACTTCGCCGGCTGGCACCTCGCCCAGGCCCAGGAGGCCGCCAAGGCCCGCAACTTCCTCGGCCTGACCAGCGAGCAGTCGCTCTACAACCTGATCGAGCGCAGCGTCGAGCTGGAGGTGGCCCCCGCCGCCCAGCACTACGGCCTCGGCCTGATCCCGTGGTCCCCGCTGCACGGCGGCCTGCTCGGCGGCGTCCTGCGCAAGGAGCGCGAGGGCGTCCGCCGCGCCTCCGGCCGCGCCCTGGACACCCTCAACGAGCGCCGCGAGCAGATCCAGGCGTACGAGGACCTGTGCGCGGAGCTCGGCCACGAGCCCGGCGACGTCGCGCTCGCCTGGCTGCGCACCCGCCCGGCCGTCACCGCCCCGATCATCGGCCCCCGCACCGAGGAGCAACTCGCCGCCGCCGTCCGCTCGTTGGACGTCCAGCTGGACGCCAAGACGCTGGAGCGGCTGGACGAGATCTTCCCCGGCTACCGCACCGCGCCCGAGCACTACGCCTGGTGAGGACGGCTGCGGCGAGGACGGCCGTGGCGAGGACGGCTGCGGCGAAGACGGCCGCGGTGAGGACGGCCTAGCCGGTGGCGCGCACGTAGACGTCGCCCGAGCCGGTCGGGTCGTCCTCCGGGCGGACCAGGTAGACCTGCCGCCGGGGGACGCCGCCCGGCGGCTCCGCTTCCGGGAGCAGGGCGGCCTCGGCCGGTTCGTCACCGGGCAGGGCCGCCCGCAGGTCCTCCGGCAGGGGGGCCGCGGCGCCGGGCCGGGGGAGGTCGTAGGTGCGCAGGAAATCGTCGACGTTGACGTCGTCGCCGCCGTCGAGGCGGTAGTGCAGGTAGCCGACCCGGGTGCCGTCCGGCGCCCGGGTCAGCACCGCCGACCGGGGGACGTAGTACCGGCCCTTGCCCGGGTGCTGGTCGGGGCGCAGGCCGGCCAGCCGTTCCGCCCGGGTCGAGTCGGTCTCGCGCGGGGTGTGGTCGCGGACCAGCGCGGCCGCGCCCCAGGCCGCGGTCAGCGCGGTGAACGCGGCGCACAGCCCCAGCAGTACGGCGAGCGGGCGCCGGAGCACGGGCCGTTGTGCTGCCATGGCGTCAGGGCTCCCTGCTCCGGTGCGGCGGTTCAGAAGTAGACGGCGCAGCCGCGCCGTTCGAGCTCGTCCACCAGTTGCGGGGCGGGCGGGCAGGCGGCCCAGCGCAGGTCGAGCTTCTCCAGGGCGGGGAGTTCGGCCAGCCAGGGCGGGACCTCCGCCAACGGGTTGCCGCGCAGGTCGAGTTCGCGCAGCCGGGGCAGTTCGGCCAGAGCGCGGGGCAGCTGCTCCAGCCGGTTGTCGCGCAGTTCCAGGCAGCGCAGCTCGCGCAGGTCGGCGAGCGAACCGGGCAGCGCGGTCAGCGAGTTGCCACGCAGCCGCAGTTCGCGCAGTCGGGCCAGCTCGCCGATCCGCTCCGGGAGGGCGGTCAACCGGCAGTCCTGCGCGCGCAGTTCGAGCAGCCGGGTCAAGTCGCAGATTTCGGGCGGGAGTTCGGCGAGCGGGTTCTCGCCGACGTTGAGGTAGCGCAGCCGGTGCAGGCGCCCCAGGCCGGCGGGCAGCGCGGTCAGCCGGTTGTCGTGCAGGTAGAGGAAGTCGGACAGCCCGGTCAGGTCGCCGATCCGATCGGGGACGGCGGTGAGCGCGTTGTGCCCCAGGTCGAGCGTTCGGAGCCGGGTGAACTCGCCGATGGTGTCCGGGAGTTCGGTCAGCCGGTTGTCCGCGAGGATCAGCACCTCGGCGTCCGTACGGGCCCACGCCTCCTCCGGCACGGCCTCCAGGCCCGCCCGCCACAGGTTCACCACCGGCCCCGTCACAGCGACTTCTCCAGCCAGTGCGCGGCGTACGGGTTGGTGTTGAACGGCGGGACGTCCGCGTAGCCGCTGTCCGCGTACAGCGCGCGGGCCTCGGCGAGTTCGGCCATGGTGTCCAGCCGCAACCGGGCGTGCCCGAGGGCGCGGGCGGCGTCCTCGGCGGCGGTCAGTAGCAGCCGACCCAGGCCGTGGCCGCGGGCTTCCGGGCGCACGTACAGGCGCTTCAGCTCGCCGGTGCTGGGAGTGGCGGGAGTGGTGGGAGCGGCGGTGGGGGCGGGGGTGAAGCTGCGGACGCCCGCGCAGCCGACCGGGCGGCCGTCCAGCCGGGCCAGCAGGAACACGCCGTCCGGCGCGGCGAGTTCGAGGTCCGCCGGTGCCCCGGCGGGCAGCGGTTCGGCGGGCGGCGGGCCGCTCCAGCGGCGGCGCACCTCGGCCTGGTACTCCGTCAGCAGCAGCCGGGCGTCCGGGGAGTCGACGGGTTCGGGGCGGACGGTGGCCAAGGCTGCTCCGATCGCGGGGCGGGGCGGGACGGGCGGGTTCGAGGACGGACGATACTGCGGAAGCCCGTCGGCGGGCGAACGGCGGGGCGGGCGATGACCCACCGCACGGACGGTGACCTGAACCTCGCGCGCGGGGGCGGGAGCGACGGCCCGGCCCCCGCGGTCCGGGGCCACGCCCCGCGCGGGCCGGTCCTCACCGGGGCGCTCCTCACCGGGGCGGTCCTCGCCGGGGCGGCTGGAGGCGGGTGGACTGCTGGGGTGAGGCCCGTCGGGCGGCAGGGTGCATGTCGGGGACGGCGTTCCGGGGGATCCGGATGAAAGTACGTCAGGATGACCGGGTGAAACCGATCAGCCACCAGGTGCCCTACTACTCCCAGTGGGAGTCGCCCGAACTCGTGCCCGACATCCTGGACGGCACGCTGCGGGCCGCCGACGACCCGCTGTGGGAGCGTTCCGGCGCCGCCGACGAGGACGAGTACGAGTACTGGTCGTGGCGGCTGTGCGGGATGGCCTGCCTGCGGATGGTGCTCGACCACTGGTGGGGCGTCGCCCCCGCCGCCGTCCGGCTGGCCGAGGAGTGCCAGCGGGCGGGCGCGTACGTCCGGCACCCCGACGGGCGGCTCGACGGCCTGATCCACGCCCCGTTCGCCGAGTACGTCCGCACCCGCTGGGGCCTGCACGCCGAGGCCGTCGCCGAGCTGCCCGCCGAACGGGTCGCCGCCGAACTCGCCGAGGGCCGGCTCCCGATGCTCTCGGTGCACCCCGGCATCCGCACCCTCGCCCCCGAAGTCCCGCGCACCGGGGGCCACTTGGTGCTCGCCGTCGGCGCCGACGACGAGACGCTGCGGATCCACAACCCGTCCGGCTTCCCCGACGGCTCCCAGCGCGCGGCCCGCGTCCCCTGGGGCGACCTCGACCGCTTCTACGCCGGGCGCGGCATCGTCCTCGGCCCGCCCCCGTACTGAGCGCCGGGGCGGGCCGAGGGGAGGAGCGCTCGGATCAGGCCGCGTTGGGCAGGCCGATCGGGGTGCTCGGGGGGAGGTCGGCGCGGCAGGCGGCCGAGATCGGGCGCAGGGTGGTGACGAGCTCGTCCAGCTCGGAGCGGTGGAAGTGGGTCCAGACCCGGGAGGCGGCGAGGTCGGTGGCGGCCTCCAGGGCGAGGTGGCGGCGGCGGCCCGCGAGGGTCAGCGAGCCGTCCGGGGCCAGCCACTGGCGGTCGATCAGGCGGGCGGTGGCCCCGTCCCACTCGGTGTCGCTCCAGCCGCGGTGCGGCTGCAGGGTCTCGCGGCGGGTGTCGAGGGCGCAGCGGAGCACCAGGGCCTCGCAGCCGTCGAGGCCCTCGGCGACCAGGGCGGCGACGTGGCCGTCGCCCCGGTGCTCGCGCAGCACGGTGGTCGCCTGCCACAGGCGGGCCAGGCGGTCGTCCGGGCGGGGCAGGTCGGCGTTCGCGGCGGCCAGCACGCGCCCACAACAGTCCAGGCCGTCGACGGCGCGCTCCAGCAGCTCCACCGAACGGTCGACCAGATCCGGCTTCACGTCGGCCAGGACGCGCTGCAGCGCCCCCGTCGCGCCCTCGACCCGGGCCTCCAGCGCCCGCTCCGGGCTCGCCAGCGACCAGACCTCCGGCAGCGCCCGTTCGACCATCTGCGGCGCGAAGTTGAAGAACGCGGCCACCACCGGCGCCGCGTCCACCGCGCCCAGCGGCGCCGAACGCCCGCCGAAGTAACCGCGCCAGTACCCGCGCAGCCCCGCCGCCTCGTACGCGGCGCGGGCCTCCGGGGAGAAGTAGGTGAGAGCGTGGACGGGTTCGAACAGCCACCAGAGGGCACGGGCGGGGTGGACGACCTGGGTCATCGGAACGCCTTTCGGTGAGGGTCGAGCAGCGCGGCTCCGCTTGCCCTGGGAGCCTGCCAGAGCGGGAGGGCGCCGGGAAGGGAAAGTGTTTCGGGCGCGTGAACACTTCGCCGGGGCGGGCGGGAGCGGACTCCGGATGCCTGCCGCGCGCGTGCCGGCCGTGCTGCGCGTGCCGACCGTGCTGCGCGGGGAGGCGGGCCCGTGGGGGCGGGGGCGGGGAGGCGGGGAGGCGGGAGGCGGGTCCGTGGGGGAGGCGGGGAGGGGCCGGGGCCCGCGGGGGATGATGGTCACCAGCGGTCGCACCGGCCGCCCGCACCGAGTCGTGAAGGTACCCTCGCCATGGCGCAGATCAACCCCAGCATCCTGTCCGCGGACTTCGCCCGCCTCGCCGACGAGGCCGAGGCGGTGCGCGGATCGGACTGGCTGCACGTCGACGTGATGGACAACCACTTCGTCCCCAACCTCACGCTGGGCGTGCCGATCGTCGAGTCGCTGGCCCGCGCCACCGACACCCCCCTCGACTGCCACCTGATGATCGAGCAGCCCGACCGCTGGGCCCCGCAGTACGTCGAGGCCGGCGCCGGCTCCGTCACCTTCCACGTCGAGGCCGCCGCCGCGCCCGTCCGCCTCGCCCGGGAGATCCGCGCCAAGGGCGCCCGCGCCTCGATGGCGCTGCGCCCCGCCACCCCGATCGAGCCCTACGAGGACCTGCTGCCCGAGCTCGACATGGTGCTGATCATGACGGTCGAACCCGGCTTCGGCGGCCAGGCGTTCCTCGACATCATGCTCCCCAAGATCCGCCGCACCCGGCAGCTGATCGACAAGCACGGCCTCGACCTGTGGCTCCAGGTCGACGGCGGCGTCGCCCCCGCCACCATCGAAGCCTGCGCCGAGGCCGGCGCGGACGTGTTCGTGGCCGGCTCGGCGGTGTACGGCGCGGCCGACCCGGCGGAGGCCGTCCGGGCGCTGCGCGCGCAGGCGGAGGCGGCCAGCGCCGACGCGTGGTGGGCCTGCAAGCACTGACGCCGGGCGCGCGCCGGCACGTCGT
>NZ_JBHUWH010000049.1:0-27641 GCF_042670125.1 Kitasatospora sp. NPDC057198
GACCGGCTCCGTCAGTACCGTGCCGGGTCTCAGCCGAAGTAGCTGTGGAAGTTCTTCGAGAACTCGTTGTTGTTGTAGTTGTCCCAGTTGATCGACCAGGTCATCAGCCCGCGCAGGTTCGGCTGCTTGCCGGCCCGCGGGGTGTAGGAGCCGCAGCCGGTGCCCTTGGTGAGGCAGTCGAGCGCCTGGTTGACCACGGCCGGGGCGACGTAGCCGTTGCCCGCGTAGGTGTTGGCGGGCATGCCGATCGCGACCTGCGAGGGCTTGAGCGCCGGGAACATGTTGTTGGTGTTGCCGGCCACCGGGAAGCCGCTGAGCAGCATGTCGGTCATCGCGATGTGGAAGTCCGCGCTGCCCATGTTGTGGTACTGGTTGTCGAGGCCCATGATCGAGCCCGAGTTGTAGTCCTGGACGTGCAGCAGGGTCAGGTCGTCGCGCAGGCCGTAGATGACCGGCAGGAAGGCGCCGGCCCGCGGGTCCTGGCCGCCCCAGGGGCCCGAGCCGTAGTACTGGTAGCCGAGCTGGACGAAGAAGGTCTCCGGCGCCATGGTGAGCTGGAACTTCGCGCCGTACTTGGCCTTCAGCGTCTTGACCGCGGAAATCAGGTTGGTGATCACCGGCGTGGTCGGGTTCTTGAAGTCGGTGTCGCCGGTGTTCAGCGACAGCGAGTGGCCCTCGAAGTCGATGTCGAGGCCGTCCAGGCCCCACTTGTCGATGATCGCGGAGACCGAGTTGACGAAGTTGTCGCGGGCGGCGGTGGTGGTGAGCTGCACCTCGCCGTTCTGGCCGCCGATCGACAGCAGGACCTTCTTGCCCTTGGCCTGCTTGGCGGCGATGGCCGCCTTGAAGTCGGCGTCGGACTCGACGCCGGGGCACTCGGTGACCGGGCAGCGGTTGAAGTGGATGGTGCCGCCGGTGATGGAGTCCGGCTCGCCGAAGGCCAGGTCGATGATGTCCCAGCTGTCGGGGACGTCGGACATCTTCATGTAGCCGGCGCCGTTGGCGAAGCTGGCGTGCAGGTAGCCGACCAGCGCGTGGCCGGTGGGGGGCGGCGGGCTGGTGGGCGGCACCGAGGTGGACGGGCTGGCCGAGGCGGACGGCGACGCGGAGGCCGAGGTCGACGGCGAGGCCGAGGCGGAGGCGGAGGGCGACGGCGAGGCCGACTTGGAGGGGCTGGCGCTGGCGGTGGGCGAGGCGGGCGCGCCGGGGCCGTCCAGCGAGACGTCGTCCGCGTAGTAGGTGCCCTGGCCGTACCAGCCGTGGGTGAACACGGTGGCGGAGGTCTGGGTGGCGGTGGTGGTGAAGCTGACCGAGAGCTTCTGGTAGGCGCCGCCGGTGCTCGGCGTCCAGGTCGAGGTGCCGCCGTTGACGCCGAGGTAGACGTAGGCGCCGTTGACGTACGCGCTGAGGGTGTACGTGGTGTTGGGGGCGACCGCGACGGTCTGGGTGCACTGGGCGGTGTCGGACGCGGAGGCGGCGGCCGCGAGCGCGTAGCTGCCGGTGTGGGCGTGGCCGGTGACCACGGAGCCGGTCGAGCCGGTGCACGTCCAGGGGCTCAGCGCGTTGGTCTCGAAACCGCCGTTGACCAGGAACTCTCCGGCCGAGGCCGAGCCGGCCAGGCCGAAGCTGAGCGCGACGGCGCCCGCGGCGGCCACCGCCCAGGCCGTTCCGGCGGCGAGCAGCCGCTTCTTACGGGGAGTACGCATGTGGGGATGCTCCTGCCTCTGTGTGGGGGACGCCCTCCTCCGTCCGCCGGGCTGTGGGGTTCCCGGCCGGGGCGTGCCGCCGCACCGGCACCCACCCAGGGAGTTGGACTAGACCACTGAAGCGGCTGTGACTCCTCCCTGTCAATGGACGGGAGAGCACGGTTCACTGACCCGCCGTCAGCCGCTCCCACAGCGCGTCGAAGTCCTCGGCCACCACCCGCCAGCCGTCGGCGCCGAGGAACAGCACCCGGGGCGGTGCGGTCCGGAAGTCCAGCGCGATCGGCAGGTCGGCGCCCAGGGAGCCGATCAGCCAGAGCTGCTCCGGGTCGACGCCGATCCCCGGCTCGATCCACAGCGGGCGCAGCTCCGGGTCCGCCGCATCGCGCTTCAGGGCCGCCGTGTCCCGCGCGGTCTCCTCCGGCCCGAACAGGTCGAAGCGGTACCCCTCCGGCTCGTCGAACACCTCCGCCACCCGCGGTCCGTACGCCGGCACCGCCGACTCCCCCGCCCAGATCCGCCGCAGCCGCTCCGGTGCCTGCACCGCGTTCCCCTCCCGCCGGTCACGGGGCCGCGTTTGCGGGCCCCGGCCAGCGATCGAACCATGGAAGGGTGTCCGGATACCTGCGCTACCCCCATGTCCGCGGCGGTCTGCTCGCCTTCACCGCCGAGGACGACGTCTGGGCCGCGCCGCTGGCGGCGGACGGCACGGTCGGACGGGCCTGGCGGGTGAGCGCGGACCGGACCAGGGTCAGCCACCCCAGGCTGTCGCCGGACGGCACGGTACTGGCGTGGACCAGCTGGTTCGCACTGGTGCCCGAGGTCTTCACCGCCCCGGTGGACGGCGGGGAGGCGGTCCGGCTGACGTACTGGGGCAGCCAGGACACCCGGGTGCGCGGCTGGCTGCCGAACGGCGACGTGCTGGCGGTGACCTCGTACCACGAGCCGTTCGCGCACTACGCCTGGGCGTGGGAGCTGCCGGCGGACGGCGCGCCGGGGCGGCGGATGCCGTGGGGGCCGGTCGCGGACGCCCAGGTCGGCGCGGGGCACACGGTGCTGCTGACCGACGCGGCGCCGCACGAGCCCGCGTTCTGGAAGCGCTACCGGGGCGGCGCGACCGGCCGGCTCTGGGTGGACCACGACCTGCTGCTGCCCGGCCTGCCCGGCCACCTGGCCTCGCCGATGCCGCTGGCCTGCGCCGACGGCACCCGGATCGCGTTCCTCTCCGACCACGAGGGCGTCGGCAACCTGTACTCCGTCCGCCCGGACGGCACCGGCCTGCGCCGGCACACCGACCACGCCTCGTACTACGCCCGGGAGGCCGCGAGCGACGGCGTCCGGGTGGTCTACCAGCACGCGGGCGACCTGTGGCTGCTCGACTCGCTGGACGCCCCCGCCCCGCGCCGGCTGGACGTGCCGCTGGGCGGCGCCCGGGCCGGGCGGCGGCCGTACCAGGTCAGCGCCGCCAACAACGTCAAGGACCTGGCCTGCGACGCCACCGGCCGGGCCGGGCTGCTGAACGTGCGCGGCTCGCTGTACTGGCTGACCCACCGCGACGGCCCGGCCCGGGTGCTGGCCGACACCCCGGGCGTGCGCTGCCGGCTGCCGCTGGTGCTCGGCTACGGCAACCGGGCCGCCTGGGTGACGGACGCCGACGGCGCGGACGCGATCGAGCTGGCCGCGCTGCCCGGCAAGGAGTCCCCGTCCGGCCGGGACGCGCTGTCCGGCAAGGACGCCCCGGAGGAGCCGCCCCCGCACCGGCGGATCGCCGGCGGTCGGATCGGCCGGGTGCAGGAGCTGGCCGCCGCCCCGGACGGCGGACGCCTGGCCGTGGCCTGCTCGGACGGGCGGCTGCTGCTGGTCGACACCGCCGACGGCGCCGTCACCGAGGTCGCCGCCTCCCGCTTCGGCCCGGTCTCCAGCCCGTCCTTCTCGCCCGACTCGCGCTGGCTGACCTGGTCCGAACCGGTCGCGGGCCGCTCGCTGCGGGCGATCCGGCTGGCCCGCACCGACCGGCCCGAGCACAAGGTCGCCGTCACCGGCGGCCGGTTCGAGGACGAGCACCCGGTGTTCACCCGGGACGGCCGCTTCCTGGTGTTCCTGTCCTGGCGCGGCTTCGACCCGGTGCACGACGTGCACACCGGCGACCTGTCCTTCCCGCTCGGCTGCCGCCCCTACCTGGTGCCGCTGGCCGCCGACACCCCGTCCCCGTTCGCCTCGCCCGCCGAGGGCCGCCCGCCGGTCGGCCTCGACCCGGAGGAGGCCACCGGCGACGGCACCGTGCACGTCGACGAGGAGGGGCTGAGCAAGCGGCTGGTGCCGTTCCCGGTGATCGCCTCCAAGTACTCGGCGACCGCGGCGGTGCGCGGCGGCGTGGTCTGGCTGCGCTGGCCGATCTCCGGCGCCCTCGGCCAGACCTTCGCCAACCCGGAGGACACCTCGGGGCGCCCCGCCCTGGAGCACTTCGACCTGGCCCGCGGCCGCCGCACCACCCTGGTCGAGCAGCTCGACGGCTTCGCGGTCTCCGCGGACGGCTCGGCGGTCTCGGTGTTCTCCGCCGGCGCGCTCAAGCTGTACCCGCTGGCCGCCCCCACCGCCCCGCTCCCCGTCGACCTGCGCCGGATCACCCACACCGTGCACCCCGCCGCCGAGTGGCGGCAGTCCTACCACGAGGCCGCCCGGATCGTCGCCGACCAGTTCTGGGACGAGGGCATGTGCGGCCTCGACTGGCCCGCCCTCACCGAGCAGTACGCGCCGCTGCTCGAACGGATCGCCTCCCCCGACGACTTCGCCGACCTGCTGCGCGAACTCCTCGGCGAACTCGGCACCTCGCACGCCTACGTCACCCCGGCCCGGCGCGGCGAGGGCCCCGCCATCGCCCAGCAGCCGCTCGGCCTGCTCGGCGCCAACGCCCACCGCGACGCGGACGGCCGCTGGCTGGTCGACCGGATCCTGCCCGGCGAGTCCTCCGACCCAAAGGCCCGCGCCCCGCTGGCCGGCCACGGCCTGCACGACGGCGACGAACTGCTCGCCGTCGACGGCCGCCCGCCCGACCCGGTCCGCGGCCCCACCCCGCTGCTGGCCGGCACCGGCGGCACCACCGTCGAACTGACCGTCCGCCACGACGGCCGGGTGCGGCGCATCGCGGTCACCCCGCTGACCGACGAACGGCCCATCCGCTACCAGGACTGGGTGGCCAAACGACGGCACCTGGTACGGGAGTTCAGCGACGGCGTCTGCGGCTACCTGCACATCCCCGACCTCGGCGGCTCCGGCTGGGCCCAGTTCAACCGGGACCTGCGCTCCGAACTCGCCCGGCCCGCCCTCGTCCTGGACGTCCGGGGCAACGCGGGCGGCAACGTCTCCGAACTCGTCCTGGAGAAGCTCCACCGCCGCGTCCTCGCCTGGGACTTCACCCGCGGCCGGCAACCCGTCCGCTGGCCCCGGGACGCCCCGCGCGGCCCGGTCGTCGCCCTCGCCGACCACGCCACCAGCTCCGACGGCGACGTCATCATCGCCGCGATCAAGTCACTCGCGCTGGGCCCCGTCGTCGGCACCCGCACCTGGGGCGGCGTGGTCGGCATGACCGGCCGCCACGCGCTGGGCGACGGCACCCAGATCTCCGTCCCCAAGAACGCGAGCTGGTTCACCGGCGGCGTCGGCTTCTCCGTCGAGAACCGCGGCGTCGACCCCGACATCGAGGTCGTCCGCACCCCCCACGACTGGGCCCGCGGCGACCACACCGACCTCGCCGCCGCCGTCGACCTCGCCCTCACCCTCCTCGCCGCAACCCCCGCCGCCGCACCCCCGCCCCGCGACACCCCCCGCCCCGACCTGCGGCGACCGCCGCTGCCGCCCCGGCCCTGAGAAACCGCTGCGCGGAGCCGGCAGGCAGGCAGGCTGGCTGGCAGGCAGGCAGCGGACCTGCGGTGACCGGCGCTGTGCGGGGTGCGGCTCCTCCGGTTCCCGGGTGTGCGCGGAGCACCGGCGTTCCCTTGGTGGGGGCCGGTGCTCCGGGTGCGCGGGGGTCAGCCCCAGGGGTCGCCCTCGGCGGTCATGTTCTCGGCGGCCTCGCGGTCCTCGCGGTCCTGCCGGATGCGGCGTTCCGCGTCGTCGCGGGCGCGTTCGACCTGGTCTCCGAAGGCGTCGGCGGCCTCGTCGTGGGCGAGGGCGGTGCGTTCGGGTGTGTCGGTGGCGGCGGGTGGGGCCGCCTGGTGGCGGAACCTGTCGAAGATGCCCATGTCTCCTCCTCGGGTGGGCGCTCCCCCTTGCCACGGTACGCCGGTGGGACGGGCCCGGTCGGGGTCCGTCCCACGCGGGCGGCGGGTCAGGAGGACTCGCCCTCCTGCTGCTGCTGGTCGTCCGCGGACTCCTGGCCGCCGGGCATCATGCCCTCGGCCTTCTCGCGGGCCTTCTGCTCGGCGTCCTCGGTCTTGGAACCCTGGTCGCCGAGCGCCGACTTGGCCTGGTCGGCGAGTTCGTTCGCCTTGTCCTTGAACTGGTCACTCAGACCCATGTCTCCTCCTCGGGGTGTCACGACAACGGGCTCCGTCCACCTTTGCACCGGCCCGGACGGGGCGCATCCGGACGGGCCGGGGCCACCCGTCCGGCCCAGTGACGGAGGCCGTTGGTCCCGGGCGGTTCGCGCCCAACGGCCGTATCCCCCTCACGTGGCCCCGACGGAGAGTGGTGTGGTCAGAGCCGGCCCCGGCAGTGCCGCCGGGGCGCCCCGCAGCCGCACCCCAAGAGGTGAGCGCGCCATGCCGTCCCGTGCCCAGTCCCCCGCCGCGAATCCCGCCGCAGACCCCGCCGCCGCCGATCCCGTCGCCGCCGATCCCGCCGCCGCAGACCCCGCCGGAGCCGCAGCCGTCGACCTGCTGGTCCGCAACGGCATCGAGGCCCTGGCGGAGTACGCCTCCTTCACCCAGGAGCAGGTCGACCACATCGTCAAGAAGGCGTCGCTGGCGGCGCTGGCCGAGCACACCGGCCTGGCCGTCCTCGCGGTCGAGGAGACCGGCCGCGGCCTGTTCGAGGACAAGGCGGTGAAGAACGTCTTCGCCTGCGAGAACGTCACCCACGTGATGGGCCGGACGAGGACGGTGGGGGTGGTGCGCCGGGACGAGATCGACGGGATCGTGGAGATCGCCGAGCCGGTGGGCGTGGTCGCGGGCGTCACGCCGGTGACCAACCCGACCTCGACGACGATCTTCAAGGCGCTGCTCGCGCTCAAGACCCGCAACCCGATCGTGTTCGCCTTCCACCCGGCGGCGCAGCGCTGTTCGGCGGAGGCGGCCCGGATCGTCCGGGACGCGGCGGTCGCGGCGGGCGCCCCGGTGCACTGCGTGCAGTGGATCGAGCACCCGTCGATGGCGGCGACGGGCGCGCTGATGAACCACCCCGGCGTGGCGACGATCCTGGCCACCGGCGGCAACGCGATGGTCAAGGCCGCGTACTCGTGCGGGAAGCCGGCGCTGGGCGTGGGCGCGGGCAACGTGCCGGCGTACGTGGAGCGGAGCGCGGACGTCCGGCGTGCGGTGAACGACATCGTGCTGTCGAAGTCCTTCGACAACGGCATGATCTGCGCCTCCGAGCAGGCGGTGATCCTGGACGCGGAGATCCACGACGCGGCGATAGCCGAGTTCCGCAAGCTGAAGGCGCACCTGGCGACGCCCGAGGAGAAGGCCGGGCTGGAGCGGCACCTCTTCGGGGTCGGCGCGGGCACCGACTGCGCGGGCGCGAAGCTGAACGCCGACGTGGTGGGGCGGTCGGCGCCGGAAATCGCGCGGGCGGCGGGCTTCGAGGTGCCGGAGGACACCTCGGTCATCCTGGCGGAGGTCGGCGGGGTCGGCGGGGCCGAGCCGCTGACCCGGGAGAAGCTCTGCCCGGTGCTGGCGGTGCTGCGGGCGGACGGCCGGGCGCAGGGCGTGGAACTGGCGCAGCGGATGGTGGAGTTCAACGGTCTGGGGCACTCGGCGGCGGTGCACACCGAGGACGCGGCGTTCGCCGAGGAGTTCGGCACGGCGGTGAAGGCGTGCCGGATCATCTGGAACGCGCCGAGCTCGCAGGGCGGCATCGGCGACGTCTACAACGCGTTCACGCCCTCGCTGACGCTGGGCTGCGGCAGTTACGGGCACAACTCGGTGTCGGGGAACGTCTCGGCGCTGAACCTGGTCAACATCAAGCGGATCGGGCGGCGCAACACCAACATGCAGTGGTTCAAGGTCCCGCCGAAGATCTACTTCGAGCGCCACTCGATCAAGTACCTGGCCAGCATGCCGAAGGCCCGCAGGGTCGTGGTGGTCACCGACCGGACCATGGTGGAGATCGGCCACCTGGAGCGGATCCGCACCGTGCTGGACCGGCGCCGCGAGCCGGTCGAGGTGCGGGTGGTCGACGACGTCGAGCCGAACCCGAGCATCGACACGGTGCGCCGGGGCGCGGAGCTGATGCGCGCGTTCGAGCCCGACACCATCGTGGCGCTGGGCGGCGGCTCGCCGATGGACGCCGCGAAGGTGATGTGGCTGATGTACGAGCACCCGGAGGTGGAGTTCGCGGACCTGAAGGAGAAGTTCTTCGACATCCGCAAGCGCGCCTTCACCTTCCCTGACCTGGGCGAGAAGGCCAAGCTGGTGTGCGTCCCCACCACCTCGGGCACCGGCAGCGAGGTCACCCCGTTCGCGGTGATCACCGACACCGCCACCGGCCAGAAGTACCCGCTGGCGGACTACGCGCTCACCCCCAGCGTGGCGATCGTCGACCCGGCGCTGACCACCCGCCTGCCCAGGGACGTCACCGCGGACTCCGGGTTCGACGCGCTGACGCACTGCATCGAGACGTACGTGTCGGTGTACGCCAACGACTTCACCGACGGCCTGGCGCTGCAGGGGATCCAACTGGTCTTCGAGCACCTGGAGCGGGCCGTCGCCGACGGGCCGGACGACCCGGTGGCGCGGGAGCGGATGCACAACGCGGGGACGATCGCGGGCATGGCGTTCGGCTCGTCCTTCCTGGGCGTGGTGCACGCGATGGCGCACACCCTGGGCGCGACCTTCCACGTGGCGCACGGGCGGGCGAACGCGCTGCTGCTGCCGCACGTGATCCGCTACAACGGGTCGGCGCCGGGCAAGGTGACCAGCTGGCCGAAGTACCGCAGCTACGTGGCGCCGGAGCGCTACCAGCGGATCGCCCGGACGCTGGGCCTGCCCGCGGACACCCCCGAGCAGGGCGTGGAGTCGCTGGCGGCGGCGGTGGAGGAGCTGCGCGGGAAGGTCGGCATCCCGCGCTCGTTCAAGGAGGCCGGGGTGGACGAGGCGGCCTTCCTGGCGGCGCTGCCGCAGCAGGCGATGAACGCCTACGAGGACCAGTGCGCGCCCGCCAACCCCCGGATGCCGATGCTCGCGGACATGCGGCGGCTGATGACCCGGGCCTACTACGGCGACCAGAACTGAGAAGGGGACACCCGAGATGACCACCTCGCAGCAGCACACCACCGCCTCCGCCCCGACCGGTGCCTGGGACGGCTTCAAGGGCGGCCTGTGGCGGGACGCGATCGACGTCCGCGACTTCATCCAGCAGAACTACACCCCGTACGAGGGCGACGGCGCCTTCCTGGCCGGCCCGACCGAGCGGACCTCGGGCATCTGGGCGAAGATCACCGCGCTGTTCCCCGAGGAGCGCGCCAAGGGCGTCCTGGACGTCTCGTACGACACGCCCTCGACCATCACCGCGCACGCGCCCGGGTACATCGACCGGGAGAACGAGCTGGTCGTCGGCCTGCAGACCGACGCCCCGCTGAAGCGGGCGATCATGCCCAACGGCGGCTGGCGGATGGTCGCGGGGGCGCTGGAGACCTACGGGTACCCGGTCGACCCGGGGCTGGAGAAGGTCTTCACGCAGTACCGCAAGACCCACAACGCGGGCGTCTTCGACGCCTACACCCCGGACATCCGGGCCGCCCGCAAGGCCGGGATCGTCACCGGCCTGCCGGACGCGTACGGGCGCGGCCGGATCATCGGCGACTACCGGCGGGTCGCGCTGTACGGCGTGGACCGGCTGATCGCCGCCAAGCGGGAGGAGAAGGCGTCGCTGGACGCCGCGCCCGCCGACCCGCGGACGCTGGAGGAGACCGTCCGCGAGCGCGAGGAGCTGGCCGAGCAGGTCCGCGCCCTGGAGGAGCTGAAGGCGATGGCCGCGGCCTACGGCCACGACGTCTCCGGCCCGGCGCGCGACGCCCACCAGGCGGTCCAGTGGCTGTACTTCGCCTACCTGGCGGCGGTGAAGGAGCAGAACGGCGCGGCGATGTCGCTCGGCCGGACCTCCACCTTCCTGGACGTCTACCTCGAACGGGACCTGGCGGCCGGCCGGTTGACCGAGGAGCGGGCCCAGGAGCTGGTCGACGACTTCATCGTCAAGCTGCGGATCGTCCGCTTCCTGCGCACCCCCGAGTACGACGAGCTGTTCTCCGGCGACCCGACCTGGGTCACCGAGTCGATCGGCGGCATCGGCACCGACGGCCGCCCGCTGGTCACCCGCACCTCGTTCCGCTACCTGCAGACCCTGTACAACCTGGGCCCGGCGCCGGAGCCGAACATGACGGTGTTCTGGTCGCCGAAGCTGCCGCAGGGCTTCAAGGAGTTCTGCGCCAAGGTGTCGATCGACACCTCCAGCGTGCAGTACGAGTCGGACGAGCTGATGCGCCCGCGCTTCGGCGACGACACCGCGATCGCCTGCTGCGTCTCCGCGATGGAGGTCGGCCGGCAGATGCAGTTCTTCGGCGCCCGGGTCAACCTCGCCAAGGCGCTGCTGTACGCGATCAACGGCGGCCGGGACGAGAAGTCCGGCGCGCAGGTCGGCCCGGACACCGGGGCGCTGCGTTCGACGGAGCAGGGGGCCTCCGAGGTCCTCGACTACGACGAGGTGGCGGACCGCTTCGACCGGCAGCTGGAGTGGCTGGCCGAGACGTACGTGCACGCGCTGAACGTCATCCACTACATGCACGACAAGTACGCCTACGAGCGCCTGGAGATGGCGCTGCACGACCGGGCGGTGCGCCGCACCATGGCCTGCGGCATCGCCGGGCTGTCGGTCGCCGCGGACTCGCTCTCCGCGATCAAGTACGCGAAGGTCCGCCCGGTGCGCGACGAGACCGGCCTCGCCGTGGACTACACCGTCGAGGGCGAGTACCCGGCGTACGGCAACAACGACGACCGGGTGGACGAACTCGCGGTGCAGCTGGTCGAGGAGTTCATGCGCAAGGTGCGCAAGCACCCCACCTACCGGGGCGCCGAGCACACCCAGTCGGTGCTGACCATCACCTCGAACGTGGTGTACGGCAAGAAGACCGGCGCCACCCCGGACGGCCGCCGGGCCGGCGAGCCGTTCTCGCCGGGCGCCAACCCGATGAACGGGCGCGACACCCACGGGTACGTGGCCAGCGCGCTGTCGGTGGCCAAGCTGCCGTACGCGGCCGCCGAGGACGGCATCTCGCTGACCAACACCGTCACGCCCGACGCGCTGGGCCGCACCCCCGAGGAGCGGGTGCGCAACCTGGCGGGCGTGCTGGACGGGTACACGGCCGTCGGCGGGTTCCACATGAACGTCAACGTGCTGAACCGGGAGACCCTGCTCGACGCGATGGAGCACCCCGAGAAGTACCCGCAGCTGACCATCCGGGTCAGCGGCTACGCGGTCAACTTCGTCCGGCTGACCAGGGAACAGCAGCTCGACGTCGTCAACCGCACCTTCCACGGCTCGCTCTGAGCCCCGTCGACCGCGCCCCGACCGACCCCAGGAGGCACCGCCATGACCGTCACGCTCCCCGCCGACCTGCCGGTGGGCCCGGCCACCGGCGGCTCGGTGCACTCCTGGGACCTGTCGACCGGCGTGGACGGCCCCGGCACCCGGTTCGTGGTCTTCCTCGCCGGGTGCCCGCTGAACTGCCTGTACTGCCACAACCCCGACACCATGCGGATGGGCAACGGGCGGCGCACCGGCGCGGACGAGGTGGTCGCGGAGGCCGCCAAGTGCGCCCCGTTCATCCGCGCAGCGGGCGGCGGCGCCACCGTCAGCGGCGGCGAACCGCTGCTCCAACCCGGCTTCAGCGGCGAGTTGTTCCACCGCTTCAAGCACGAACTGGGCCTGCACACCGCGCTGGACACCTCCGGCTTCCTCGGCGCCCGGGCCGGCGACGACCTGCTCGCCGACGTCGACCTCGTCCTGCTGGACATCAAGTCCTGGGACCGGGCGCTGTACCGGCACGTCACCGGGCAGCGGCTCGGCCCCACCCTGGACTTCGCCCGCCGCCTCGCCGACCTCGGCAAGGAGGTCTGGGTCCGTTTCGTCCTCGTCCCCGGCCTGACCGACCCGCCGGAGAACGTGGCCGGGGTGGCCGCGTTCGCCGCCTCGCTCGGCAACGTCTCCCGGGTCGACGTGCTGCCCTTCCACAAGCTCGGCGCGGCCAAGTGGGCGGCGCTGGGGCGGGAGTTCCCCCTCGCCGACACCCCCGTCCCGACCGCCGACCAGGTGCGGGCCGCGCGCGAGGTCTTCGCCGCGCACGGCCTGCACGCCGTCTGATCCGCCTTCTGATCCGCCTTCTGATCCGCTTCCTGGTGCTCCGTCAGCCCGAGACCGAGGGCGCGCCGGTCTCCAGGTGGCCGGTGAACCGCTGCGACCAGCTCGCGTCCCCGCTGACCGTCACCGTGAAGTCGTACCAGCCGCCGGTGTACGCCACCGCGTTGAACCAGTCGCCGGTGCTGCCCCCGGCCGGGACGGTGTACGTCCACGGGCCGTCGGTGCGGTAGTTGTTCGAGGTGACGGTGAAGGTCACCGCCGAGCTGCCGCTGTTGGCCAGCTCGAACCGGAGCGCGAGCCTGCCGGTGTCCGGTGCGGCCTCGTACGTGGCGGTGACCGCCGCGTCCTTGCCCGGCTTGGTGGCGTCGCCGGTGAAGCGGCGCAGGAAGCGGTTCGGGCCGATGACCGTCAGGTCGTACTTGCCCGCGCCGTAGCCCGTCCCGCAGTTGAAGAAGTCGCTGGTCGCGCCCGCCGGGTCCACGGTGTACTGCCAGGGCCCGCCGGAGCGGTAGGCGTTGGCGTACGCGGCGAAGTGGCTGGCCGCGCTGCCCCGGTTGGCCATCGCGATCCACACCTTGACCGCCCCGCCGGAGCCGAACTCCAGGCGCTCCAGGTTCGCCACCGGCTGGTACGGCAGCGCGCGGGCCGGGCGGGTGCCCGGCTCCTGCACCGGCAGCCGGTTGTCCACCGGCGCCGGGTTGGGCAGCGGCCCGCAGGCGGCCAGGCCGATGGTCTGCGAGGTGTCCGGCAGCGCGGGCATCCCGTACACCGGGTGGGCGAAGTCGAACATGCCGGTCAGGTCGCCGGTGACCTTGCGCCGCCAGGCCGAGATGTTCGGGCAGGTCGCGGGCTTGCCGAGGGCGGCCGTCCACTTCTCCAGGAAGCGCAGCACCGAGGTGTGGTCGGAGGTCTCCGAGGAGACCCAGCCGCCCCGGCTCCACGGCGAGACGGCGATCATCGGGACGCGGAAGCCGAGGCCGATGTTGGTGCCGTTGTAGAACTCGCCCGCGGTGCCGGCCGGGGCGACCGGCGGCGGGACGTGGTCGAAGAAGCCGTCGTTCTCGTCGTAGTTGAGGAACAGGATCGTGGAGTCGAACACCGCCGGGTCCGCGTTCAGCGCGTCCAGCACGTTGTGCACGAAGTGCGCGCCGTCGGCCGGGGTCGCGTACGGGTGCTCCGAGGACGCCTGGTCCGGCACGATCCAGGACACCTGCGGCAGCGTCCCCGCCAGCACGTCCGCCCTGATCGCGGCGACGATGTCGTCCGGGGTCCTCCCCGTCACCTTCGGCACCGAGCCCATGCCCTTGACCGCCAGCGCGCTGCCCGCCGGGGCGCCGGAGAACCGGGTGAAGTACGCCAGCGCGTTGTCGCCGTAGTTGTCGGCGGCGTTCTGGTAGACCTTCCAGCTGACGCCCGCCGCCTCCAGCGCCTCCGCGTACGTCTGCCACTTCAGCCCCGACTCGTCGCCGCCGTCGTACGCCGGGCCGCCCGCCGCGCCCGCCGGGTCGATCTGGCCCGACCAGTGGTAGGTGCGGTTCGGGCCGGTCGCCGAGAGTACCGAGCAGTGGTAGGCGTCGTTGACCGTCCAGTTGTCGGCCAGCGCGTAGTGGAACGGGATGTCGGCGCGGGTCAGGTAGCCGAGGGTGCGGACGTTGCCCTTGGCCGCCACCCAGGAGTCCAACTTCCCGCTGTTCCACGCCTTGTGCTGGTCGCTCCAGCCGTGCGCGAGGTCGCCGTTGCACTGCGCCAGGCGCTCCGGGTCGGCGCCGCCGGCCGGCTTGGTCGCCGAGAACTGCCACGGGTACTGCCGCCCCAGCAGGTTCGGCTGGTTGAACACGCTGTACCCGCCGGACAGTTGGACGGTCGCCCGGTCGGCGAAGCCGCGCACCCCCTTCAGCATGCCGAAGTAGTGGTCGAAACTGCGGTTCTCCTGCATCAGGATCACGACGTGCTTGGCGTCCGCGATCGTCCCCGTCGCCCCTGCGACAGCCACGGCGGCCGCGGCGGACGATGCTTCCGCCGCCCCCGCCGCGGTGCCCGCGACGGCCGCCCCGGCCGCCGCGCTCGCCGACCACGCCATGAACTTCCTACGACTCAGCTCTGCCATCTCGACCCGCCCGTCCCCTCGGCTGCTGGTGATGTTGTCCAGACACCTTCGCGCTTCGTGCCGAACGCCGAGCATCCTCACGCAGGACGGGCCGCCGGGTCACCGCCCCGGAGCAAGGGTTGGCGGACTGTTCACCGGCCCCGGAAACGTGGTCCGCAGGGTGAACGGGCGGGGCGGCGAAGGCGGCGGCGTGGCGGCGCGGCGGTCAGTGCGACCAGTAGGGGTCGTCCTGCTGACCGGCGGGAGTCACGCTGGCGAGCGGTAGCGGGGTCTGGGTGTCCGGGAACGGGTCGCCGCCGCTCCGGAGTTTCGTCTTCTCCACCGAGGCCGTAATGGTCGCCAAACCGCTTTCCACGCCCACCGTGACATGCGCCTTGTCCGGACAGGTCGCCGACGCGTACTTCCAGCGGCCGCCCGACCCCTCCCCGGTTTCGACCGTGCAACCCAGCGCTCTCCAGTACTCCTCCACCTGGTCGAGCAGGACGACCTCCTTCCCGTCCGCGATCCGCTCCGCCAGGAAACCCTGCCGCTTCACTTCGGCGTACCCCGTTTCCTTGCCGAAGGCGCCCCGCTCCTCGCCGTAAGTGAACCCGATGTACTGCGGGGGCGTCACCGCCGGAGTGATCGCCTTGACCGTCCCGTCGATCAGGGAGTCGATCCGGTGCTGCGCCGCGGTCGGATCACCGAGCGGCCCGAGGTCTTCGGAGTTGGAACAGCCGACCGCGAGTACCGCCAGCAGGGCAGCGGCAAGCGCGGCGAACGGCGTGCGGGGCCTCAACGTACAACCCTCTCGGCCGCGATCCGGGCCATGTTGTCCTCCAGGGAATCGGACGGCGCGACGGTCAGTGCGACCAGTAGGGGTCGTCCTGCTGACCGGCGGGATGGTGGCTGGCGCGCGGCAGGGGGGTCTGGGTGTCCGGGAACGGGTCGCCGCCGCTCCGGAACTTCGTCTTGTTCACCTTGGCTGTGACGGTCGCCAGACCGCTCTCGTTGATCTGCACGGAAGCTGTCGCCGTGTCAGCGCAGGTCGCCGACGCAGACGTCCTCGGCTTGCCGGCCTCCCCGGCGCTGACCGTGCAGCCCTGGTCCTTCCAGTACTTCTCCACCTGGTCGAGCAGGACGGGCTTCTTCTCCTCGGAGAACCTCTCCTCCAGGTAACTCTGCCGCCACACCTTGGCGTAGCCGTTCTCATTGCCGAAGACGTTCCGGCCTTCGTCGTAGAGGAACCCGATGTACGGCGCGGGCGTCACCGCCGGAGTGATCGCCTTGACCGTCCCGTCGATCAGGGAGTCGATCCGGTGCTGCGCCGCAGTCGGGTCACCGAGCGGCCCGAGGTCCTCGGAACCGGAGCAACCGGCCGCGAGTACCGCCAGCAGGGCAGCGACAAGCGCGGCGAACGGCGTGCGGGGCCTCAACGTACAACCCTCTCGGCCGCGATCCGGGCCATGTTGTCCTCCAGGGAATCGGACGGCTGCCGATGACCCGGCTCACCGTCCAGTAACAGGAACGCACTTCGAATCCGAACGGCCCACCGACAAGCAGGGGCCGGCCCTTCATCCCGCCGCCGCGCCCTCCCGCCCCAGGTACGTGGTGCTACCCCCGGGGCGGAGGCGGCGCGCGGTCAGTGCGACCAGTACGGGTCGTCCCACTGTTCGTCGGGGGCCTTACTGGCGGTCGGCTGCGGGGAATGGGTGTTCGGGAACGGACTCGGCCCGCCCGGGTACTTCGTCCCGTTCACCCGGGCTTCGACGAACGCCACCCCATTCCTGCTGATCTCCAACATCGCCCATGCCTGGTCCGCGCAGACCGCCGACACGTACACCTGCAGGGCAGCAGGCTTCTCGGGATTGACCGTGCAGCCCTGGTCCTTCCAGTGCTTCTCCACCTGGTCGAGCAGGACGCGCTTCTTCCCTTCGGCGATCCGCTGCTCCAAGTAGCTCTTGCGCCACACGTCGGCGTAGCCGGTCTCCTTGCCGAACGCGGTCCGCTTCTCGTCGTAGTCGTACCACCAGTCTTCCGGGATCGTCACCGCCGGAGTGATCGCCTTGAGCGTCCCGTCGACCAGTGAGTCGATCCGGTGCTGCGCCGCGGTCGGATCACTGAGCGCCCAGGTCTCCTCGGAGTCCGAACAGCCTGCGACAAGCGCCACCGCCAGTAGGGCGGCGGCAAGCGCGGCGAACGGGGTGCGGGACCTCAACGGGAAGCCCCCTCGGTCAGGTCGACGCCGTACTCGGCCGCGATCCGGGCCATGTTGTCCTCCAGGAAATCGAACAGCTGCCAATGACCCGGCTCACCGTCCAGTAACAGGAACGCACTTCGAATCCGAACGGCCCACCGACAAGCAGGGGCCGGCCCTTCACCCTGCCGCCGCGCCCTCCGCCCCGGGTACGTGGTGCTACCCCGGGGTGGAGGACGGCGCGGCGGTCAGTGCGACCAGTACGGGTCGTCCCACTGCCCGACGGGGGTCACGCTGGCGGTCGGCTGCGGGGAATGGGCGTTCGGGAACGGACTCGGCCCGCCCAGGTACTTCGTCCCGTTCACCCGGGCTTCGACGAACGCCTGACCGTCATCGCTGATCTCCAACATGACCCATGCCTGGTCCGCGCAGACCGCCGACACGTACACCTGCAGGGCAGCGGGCTTCTCGGGATTGACCGTGCAGCCCTGGTCCTTCCAGTGCTTCTCCACCTGGTCGAGCAGGACGCGCTTCTTCCCTTCGGCGATCCGCTGCTCCAAGTAGCTCTTGCGCCACACGTCGGCGTAGCCGGTCTCCTTGCCGAACGCGGTCCGCTTCTCGTCGTAGTCGTACCACCAGTCCTCCCGGGGCGTCACCGCCGGAGTGATCGCCTTGGTCATCCCGTCGATCAGGGAGTCGATCCGGCGTTGGGCAGCAGTCGGATCACCGAGCGGCCCGGGAGCCTCGGAGCCGGAACAACCGGCCGCGAGCGCCGCCAGCAGGGCGGCGACAAGGACGACGAACGGGGTACGGGGCCTCAACGTGCAGCCTCCTCGGCCGCGATTCGGGCCATCTTGTCCTCCAGGGAATCGGAACAGGGAGCCTCCTTGGTCGTGCCGTCGCCGTGCCCAGTGACGATCCACGCCATGTCGGCCAGGGATTCGAACGGTTGGCGCCAGCCCAGGCCACCGTCCCCGTAGTCGGAGTGCGCTTGGAATCCGAGCGGAACGGAGCCCGGAGCGGCCCCGGACCGCACCACCCCGACCGGCGGGGCGGCGCGATCCGATGGACACCGGCGGACGGCGTGGCGGTCAGTGCGACCAGTAGGGGTCGTCCTGCTGACCGGCGGGGGCCACGTTGGCGAGCGGTGGCCGGGTCTGGGTGTCCGGGAACGGGTCGCCGCCCTCCCGGAACTTCGTCTTCTCCACCCATGCCTTCACCGACACCGCACTGCCACCGGTGTCCACCATGACGTGCGCCCTGTCCGGACAGATCGCCGACGTGGTCACTCGCCGACCGTCGGGCTTCGCGGCGTCGACCGTGCAGCCCTGGTCCTTCCAGTACTTCTCCACCTGGTCGAGCAGGACGGGCTTCTTCTCCTCGGAGACCCGCTCCTCCAGGGCACCCTCCCGCCACACCTTGGCGTAGCCCGAGTCGTTGCCGAAGGTGTTCCGTTCTTCGCGGTGGAAGAACCCGATGTACTGCGGGGGCGTCACCGCCGGAGTGATCGCCTTGACCGTCCCGTCGATCAGCGAGTCGATCCGGTGCTGCGCCGCAGCCGGATCACCGAGCGGCCCGAGATCCTCGGAACCGGAGCAACCGGCCGCGAACGACACCACCAACAAGGCGGCGGTAAGGGAGCCAAACGGACTGCGGGGCCTCAGGGAAATCTCCTTCGTCGTGTCGCCACCGTGCTCGGTGGGGCGGCGGGGCGGCGCGGCGGCTGTTCACCGCTCGCGGAGGTCACTCCTTGATCGCGGTGCCGTCCGGCCAGACGCACGGTGAAGAGACGCTCAGGGTCAGCGTCTTGCTCGAATCCGCGCTCTCGGTCAACCCGATGGAGAACTCGTCCTTCGGGCTCTCGTACACCACGGCATCGGGATACCTCCACTTCTCGGTGAAGCCCAGGGCGCGCACCTTCTGCTCGAAAGCGTCGAAGACGGCCTTGTTGCCCTCGGGCTTGTCGCTGACGAGCTGCGTGTGCAGGTAGCTCTGCTCTCGTCCCTTCGGACCGGGGATGTCATTCGTCTCGCACGCGCCGGAGCGCAGCCGCCCGGCGGATGCCTCCGACTGGGAGCCACCGAGCAGGGTGCGCCTGACGTCGAGGTCGTAGGAGAGGACCTTCCGCCCGGCCTCCGCACTGGTGATGGTCGGCTGCAACTGCTCCTCGGTGAGTCCGCAGGAGACCAGCGACAAGGCCGCGAGGGGAACAGCGATCAGTCTCAGGTGGCGCATGGTCAGCCCAGCTCTCCGGTAATGACGTGCCCCATCACCCGCAGGGACGTGCTGTGTTCTTTCCAGTAGTCGGAGTGGCCCGTCCCCGGGTCGGTCGGTATGACGTTCCCGCCGAAGCCCCCGTTGACCGGGTCGCGGCCGTACATCAGGTGGTTGTCCGAAGAGAACGCGTCACCGGCCAGGTCCCCCGGGTCGGACGACCTGGCCCAACTGATGCTGTCATCGTCCCCTCGGGCCGCCCAGACCCGCTCGGGGGCGATGCCCAGGTCCTTGGCGTGGTCGACACCGGTGCCGGGGCTGCCGACGAACATCACCCCGTCGACGGGAAGGCTCCGGTCCCGCATCGCGTACCCCACCGTGGTACTGCCGTAGCTGTGCCCGATGATGGTCTGCCTGGCGGGCTCGCCTTCGTGCGTCGCCCGCAGACCGGTCTCGAAGGAGTGGAGCTGGCCCTCCGCGTTCCGCGCGAACACGTCCATTGCCGCTTCCGGAAAGATCGTCTGGGGTGCGGAGTATCCGACCCAGGTGATCGACGAGGTCGTCTCCTTGGGGCTCGCCTCCATCGCGGAGTCCACCATCAGATCCGACCGTTTGACGTCACCCTCGATCCCGCCCAGCCTTGCGCCGGTACCGGGGACGTACGTCACCACGTTGTCCGCAGTGTCGGGGTTGTTCACCGCCACGATCGCGCGGCCGTTGCCCTCGGCCTCGAAACCCATCAGGTAGACGGGCGGGCGGCCGTCCTTGCCGCCGGCGTCGATCCGGGCCTGGATCGCGTCTATGCCCTTGATCGACTCCCGCGCGGTGGTTTCCTCGATGCGCCATTGCCGGTGTTCTTCGCTCTCGGGAGTACCCAGCGGCCCCATCGAGTAGTTGCCCACCGGACCGTAGGGCGGCTCCGGCCCGACCTGGTCGAGCCTGGTCTGCATGGCCTCGCGGGTCTTGGGGAGCATCGAACGGTTCGCCTGGTCCCGGACGACGACCGGGATGCCGTCGAGGTTGCCGATCTCCTCGGGGTGGGTCTGGATCAGACGCTGCTGCTCCTCCGGGGGAAGGCCCTTCCACCAGGAACTGACCTCGGACGGGGAACTGCCCCGCTTCGGTATGGCGGACGCGACCAGGTCCTCTTCGTGGAGGGTTCGCATCATTGCGATGCTCGCCGCCGCAAAGGTGAGGCCCTTTCCGGTGCGGGCGTCGTCCGTGAGGGCGCGCAGCCGCTCGGCGATGGTCTGATCTGCGTGTTCAGCCTCTTTCAGGGCCTGTTCGATCCGCATGCCGTAGGCGATCCCCTGCCTCTCGCGGACGTCCTGCCGGATCATGTCCTCGACCGTGACGCCCTGGCCGGGAAGGGAAGGCTCGGACGGTTCCCAGGAGACCGAGCCGTCCTCACCCACCTGGTAGCCGTCGGCCTTCGCGTCCGCCAGGGCGTTGGTGAGCTTGCCCTGCGCGAGCATGAACGCCTCGGCGCCCTCCCGCAGGAGCGGAGCGATGCTGCCCAGCTCGCCGGCGGCCGAACTCAGCTTGACGGTGGTGCCCTTCAGGGAGGTGCGGGCGCGATCGGCACTGTCGCCCGCCCAACCGGAGCTGAGGGTCCGGCCTTCGACCCCGCTCTTCCAGTTGTCGTGGTGCTCGGAGAAGTTCTCACTGATCCGGGTGTACGCGTCCGCGGCGGCGAACAGCCCGTCGAAGCGGGCATTCTGGAGGGTGTGGACGTCCATCAGATGCCTCGCACCGGGGCGTTGAGGTCGAACGAGTCCGGCTCGGCGGGCTGCTCGACGTGGTGGACCTGGAAGTCGAGCCGGGGATCACGACCGGTTGCCTGCCCGAAGCGCTCGGCCTCCTCCGGCGTGACCTGGTGCGGCAGGGTCGTCGCCCGCGGGCCGTCGAAGGCGTCGCGCAGCAACCGCTGCCCCAGCGGCGAAGCGTGACCCGGCTGAGTGGTCGGCTGCGGGCCGTCGAAAGCGTCGCGCAGCAACCGCTGCTCCAGCGGGTTGGTCCGGCCCGGAACGCCTGCTCCGGATCCGGCGCTAGCGAGAGCCGGGGTGCCGGACGGGCCGGGGAGGGACTGGAGGCCGGAGCCGGCGGTCCCCAGCCCCCGGTGCGCGTCCTCTTCCCCCTTGCGGTAGTTGGCCGCGGTCCGGATCAACTTGTCCCCCTGGGAATCCATTTCCCGGGAGAGTTCGTCCAGCAACCGCTTCCACTCGTCGGTGCAGGCGTTGAGCTCGGTGCCGGTCCGCCAACCACGCAGACCGGCTTCCGCCTGGTCCGAGGCGGCCAGGATGCCGCCCGTCTCGCCGGGAATGACCTCGGCCGTCTGCTGCGCGGTACGACCGGATTGCTCCAATTCGTCCGGGTAAACGACGAAACCGCCGCTGCCCCCGCCGTCCACCGATTCGAGTCGCCCCATCATGCCCCCCATGAACTCGGCGATGCACGCACAGTCGTCGTGCGAATGCGGAAAGCACGCTAGCCATGGAACGGGGCGCCAGCACGGGAAACGCGAACATCCGAATCGGCACGACGGAAACGAAGCGGACCTTTCGGATGAACCGTCTTCTCGCCAAGAGTCGGCAAAGAGTGGCGAGTCAGGGCGAAATACGACACCCCGACCGCCCCCCCTGGGTGTGATTCGCCTCACGTAGGTTCGCGGATCGCACGCGAGCGGCCCGCCGACCCCCTACTCGGCGCGGACTTCGCTCCAGACGGTTTCGCGCGGGGTGCCGTTGTTGCGGGAGGGCGGGGAGTACGTGTGGCCCCAGCGGTCGCCGAGAGCGAGGGCCTTGAGGACGGCCCGGTGGTCGTCGGGGCCGTCGGCGGAACCGTCGGCGGGGCGGACGATGGTCAGCTCGACGCGGTAGCCGTCGGGGACGACGGTCAGTCGGGCCTCGCCGGCACCAGCCTTGGCGAGCTGCTCGGCGATCTCCCAGGCGCGCTGCCGCAATACGTCACCGCTCACGAGGTGGCTCCCAGCTCCGGGGCGGCCGTTCGGGCGGGCGCGGTGAACTCGCCGCGCAACAACGCGAGTTCGACCAGCGCCTCGGCGAGCCGCTGCGCCCACGGCAGTCCGGCGTACCCCAGCGCGAGCCCGGCGGCCTCCGGCGCGACATCCTCGCGGTAGACCGGCGAGAGGCCGGGCGGCGGGTCGAGGCGGGCGGCATGGAAGGCGCGCTCCAGCGAGTCGGCCGCCCGCTCGGAGTCGGCGAACCCGCCGCGCAGGAAGCGTTGCAGGACGTCGACGGCCACCAACGGTTGTCCGGCGTACAGCACTTGGATCCTTTCGGGGTCAGGCCGCGTCTTCGCGGGCGGCGGCGGTGCACAGGGGGCAGCGGCAGGCCGGCCAGGTCAGCGCCGAGACCAGCGGCAGGTGCTGGTCCTCGTCGGAGGTGCAGGAGGAGACCTCCACCCGGCTGCCGTCGGGTCGCAATCGGTAGACCCGGATGGTCAACTTCGCTGCTGGGGTGGGGTATTGGGGACGGGAGGCGCCGGGGCGCCGCAAGGACCGCTCGGTTTCCGACACTTGGCTCCTGGCCTCGCTACGGGTCCCGGTGGGACGGGTGGTTGTTTCGTCGTGGGCCGACCGCAGATAGCTGCATCAGCCACCGAAGGAGTTGCGGAACCGGCGCGCACCGCACCGATCACTCCGCTCCGTAGCGGTTTCGCTACCGGGAGCACTGACTGTCCCGTAGGCTGGATCAGTCTTCAAGTTTGCAAAACCGCAAGAATGGGGGCGCGTTGAACATCAAACCGCTGACGCCGGAGGCTTCCCCGCGCGAGGCATTCGGGGCTGAACTCCGACGTACACGCGAGGAACTGGGGATCTCGCAGAGCCAGTTGGCCGCCCGCACGGGCTACTCGCCGGGGCACATCTCGTCCGTGGAAACCGGCCGCAAACCGCCGACTTTGCCGCTGGCTCGAAAATTCGACCAGGTGCTCGAAGCCGGAAAGAAGTTCTCGAACCTCTTCCTGGACGTGCGCACGAGCAGCCTGTTGCGGGGGTTCAGCCACTACATGACCTTCGAAGCGAAGGCGGCCGAAGTACGGGTGTTCGAGATCGGCATCATCCCGGGCCTGCTCCAGACGCCGGAGTACGCGGCCGAGTTGGCGGGTGCCGCCGTGAGCCGGGGGGCCATCACCCAGGACCAGGCCAACGAGCGGCTCCACGTCCTGGCCAACCGTCAGAAGCTGCTCACCCGGGAGCCGCTGGCCCCTCAGCTGTACGTGGTGCTCGACGAGAGCTGCATCCGGCGCCCGATCGGCGGGCCCGAGGTCATGACGGCCCAACTCGACCGCCTGCTTGAGGTCTCCGCCCTGCCGAACGTGACGCTCCAGATCGCCCCGTACTCCATGGGCGCGAACCGGAGCCTGGACCTGACGGTCAACCTGCTTCGGATGCCGGACCACTCGGTGGTGGCGTACAGCGAATCCGCCCAGGAGGGACTGTTCGAGCGCGATCCCGCAGCCGTGCAGCCCCTGCTCGTCGCCTACCATCATCTCCAGGTAGAAGCGCTGACCCAGGCGGCATCCCGGGCGCTGATCAGCACAGTGCGAGAGGAACTGCAGTGACCGACCCCCAGTGGTTCAAGTCCAGCTACAGCAACAACGGCGGCACCTGCGTGGAGATCGCCGCCAACATCCCCGGCACCGTCCCCGTCCGGGACTCCAAGGACCCCGAGGGCGGCTCCCTCGCCTTCCGCACCGAGACCTGGAACGCCTTCGTCTCCAGCGTCGTGGCGGGCGAGTTCGGGGCCGTCTGACCGCACCCGCCTTCCACGCGGAAGCCCGGACCGCTCCTCCCCGAGGGGTCCGGGCTTCCGCGTTCAGTCCTTCACGGTGATCCCCAGCGCCTGCGCGAACTGCGGTGCCAGATCCAGCAGTTGCGTCGTCGAAATCAGCGCGCCGCGCAGCCCGAGGTGCCCGTCCGGGAGGCCGAGGGCTGCTGCGCCGCGCAGGTCGGTGTTCTTCAGGGTGGCGCCGCGCAGCCGGACTTCGTCCAGGGTGCTGCCGGGGAAGGAGACGTCGGTGAGCTTGGCGTCCGACAGGTCGACGTCCCGCAGCAGGCAGTCCTCGAAGACCGCGTCGCGCAACACCGCGCCGCGCAGGTTGACCGCCTCCAGCTTGCACTGGCGGAAGACGGTGCGCCGGATCGCCGAGCCGTACGCCGAGATGCCCGCCAGCACGCTGCCCTCGACCTGGGTGTCCTGCCACTCGCTCTCCGCCAGGTCGACCCCGACCATCCGCGCCCCCTGGATCCAGACCTCGTTGAGCCCGGCCCGGCGCAGTTTCGCCTCCTCGACCCGCACGCCGGTGAACGCGCACTCCAGGAAGTGCGCGCCGCCGAACTGGCCGGTGAGGGCGAGGTCGTCGAAGTGCACGGTGTCGTAGCGCCCGTCGGGGCGCAGCAGGCCGGTGTGGCGTTGCAGCAGGTGGGCGTGGGGGAGGTCTTCGAGGCGCACGGTCAACTCCGTTTCGCGGACAGGGTGAGGCCGGCGGCGACGGCGAGCGCCACCAGGAGGCCGGCGATCAGCACACCGGCCTCCCCGGCCAGGGTCGCAGCCAGCACCGACAGTGCGGCCAGCGGCAGGATCGGCTGGGCGGCGCCGCGCTTGTGGTGCCGGGAGTGCAGGGCCCAGACGGTGAACAGGAACAGCGCGGTGGGGACGGTCACGGCGGCGGTCGCGGCCCGGGCGGAGATGTGCGCGGCGCCGACCGCGTGTTCGACGGCGACTTCGAGGCCCGCGCCGATCGCGGCGGCCGCGGCGAAGACCACGTAGTGGCCGTAGCCCCAGGGCAGCGCCTGCCGGTTGCTGCGCAGGTGGTCGTGGGGGCCGCCGGTGAAGTAGATCCACCAGGCGCCGAAGCAGATCAGCAGGCCGCCGGCCGCGATCGGCAGCAGTTCGGCGACGGCGAGGTGCTCGTCCAGGGCGGTCTGGATGGCGACGGTGGCGGCGGCGACCGTCTCGCCCAGCACGATGATGGTGAACAGGCCGTAGCGTTCGACGATGTGGTGCCGGTGCCAGGGCGTCCGCTCGTCCTTCTCGGCCCAGGCCGGGACGGCCAGTTCGGCGAGCACCCCGACCGGGAACAGCGGGCCCTGCGTGCCGTGCGGGAGGAACAGCAGCACCACCCAGAACACCTGCACGAGGGTGATCCCGACGGCGTACCGCAGCGCGCAGGTCCGGGCCGGGCCGCTCTCGCCGCGGGCGGCGCGCAGCCACTGGGTGACCATGGCCAGCCGCATCAGTACGTATCCGGCGACGCCGAGGGCCAGGTCCTGGTCCTCGAAGATCCGCGGGACGCCGGCCGCGAGCACCAGCACGCCGGTGATCTGCACCAGGGTGGTGAGCCGGTAGGGGACGTCGTCGACGTCGTACGCGGAGGCGAACCAGGTGAAGTTCATCCAGGCCCACCAGACGGCGAAGAAGGCCATGCCGTAGCCGGTCAGTGCGTGGGCGACCTTCCCTTCGGCCAGGGCGTGGGCCAACTCCCGTCCGGCCTGGGAGATCGCCACCACGAAGCACAGGTCGAAGAACAGTTCCAGCGGGGTGGAGACCCGGTGGGGTTCGGCCCGGTCGCGGGCCAGCATCCGGCGGACCGGGCGGTAGGGGTCGGGGGCGGCGCTCATCACTCTGCCTTCGGGGGCGGGCCGCGCGCGGCAGGGGGCGGGCGCGGGCGGGGAGTTGGTCACCGGGGATCCTGGC
The DNA here is from genome assembly GCF_042670125.1 of Kitasatospora sp. NPDC057198. Taxonomy (NCBI): domain Bacteria; kingdom Bacillati; phylum Actinomycetota; class Actinomycetes; order Kitasatosporales; family Streptomycetaceae; genus Kitasatospora; species Kitasatospora sp. NPDC057198. Next base: position 25,489 of record NZ_JBHUWH010000049.1, read on the forward strand.
AGCCGGGGGCGGGCCGCGCACGCACCGTGTGCGGCACGCCGGTTGTCCCGGTTACACCCGTTTTGATGAACCGTCATGCAGAGTTGACGCCGCAGTGCGCGATCCGAGTGACAACTTGGCCCATTTCGGCGCGTGTTGCGTCGATTGTCCCGTCTGTCCGAATTGGACCGATAGATTCCTCTGCGGATGGACGGACGACGAGGGCGCTTCGCGGGCAACGCGGAAGGTCAAGGACGAGGGTGGACACGGGGCCGGCTCCCGTGGACCGCAGGACCCGAACTCCTCGTGATCACCGCGCTGCCCGACAGCGCCGCCCGGCGTCCGACCGGCGCCCCGCACCACGGACGGTCCGGCCGGCGGGACGAACGTCCCGCCGGATCGGGCCCTTCCCGCCCTGCCCCGCGCCCGCCCCCGGGCGTAGCGTTCGAAAAGGAGACCCCACTCGCCCACGCTGAGGGGAGCGCCGCCGCCGTGCACCGCACCGACCCGCCCCGCACCGTCGAACTGGGCACGCCGGACGGCCGCTGGATCGCCGTCTGCGACACCCGGGCACTGGAGCTGGAGCCCGACGCCGGCACCGCCGTACTGCTGCCCGGCGGCGACCAGGCCGCGGTCTTCCGCACCGCGTCCGGCGAGCTGCTCGCGGTCGGCAACCGGGACCCGTTCGCGGACGCCTGGGCGATCGCCGACGGGATCACCGGCAGCGTGGACGGCGCGCCGACCGTCTCCTCGCCCCTCCACAAGCGCCTGTTCGACCTGCGCACCGGCGCCTGCCTGGACGACCCGTCCCGGGCCCTGCCGGTGTGGCCGGTCCGACTGCGCCCGGCCGCCTGACCGGACCACCCGAGCGGACCACCCGACGGGCCGCCCGACGGGGCCGCGACAGTCGCACGGCCGGTCGGACTAGCCCCGCTCGCCGCCGCCCGCCGCCGCACGGTGTGATGACCGTATGCGCACAGTCGGACACCGAGGACACCGAGGACACCAGGGGCACCGAGGGCAGCGGGGGCAGGCGTGAACTGGGTCGATGTCGTGATCCTGGTCGGCACGCTGGTGGGCACCGCGGCGGCGATGCTGCTGGTGCAGAAGTACGCGTCCGTCCCGGCCCGGGAGAACTGCAACGACGTGGCCGGGTTCATCTTCGCCGCGGTGGGCGCGTTCTACGCGGTGCTGGTGGCGTTCGTGGTGATCGTGGTCTGGGAGAACACCTCGACCGCGAAGGCCACCACCTTCGAGGAGGCGGACGAGCTGGCCGGGGTGTACTGGATGGCCCGGCAGATGCCGCTGCCCGAGGGCGCGCTGCTGGAGGGGCTGACGCTCGACTACGCGCACGCCGTGGTGGACACCGAGTGGGCGGAGATGACCGGGCACCACAGCGACCCGGCGGCCACCGCGCTGATGTACAAGATCCGCGAGAGCGCGCTCTCCTTCGACCCGCAGGGCGACCAGCAGTCGGCGCTCTACCAGAACGTGATCCAGCACGTGGACGGCCTGGCCAGCAAGCGCCGGGCCCGGCTGAACCTGATCGCCGACTGCGTGCCGCCGCTGCTGTGGGCGTCGCTGATCGCCGGCGCGGTGGTCACCATCGCCTTCACCTTCCTGTTCGGCCTCTCCAACACCTGGGCGCACCTGGTGATGGTGCTCAGCCTGGCCGGGCTGATCGCGCTGTCGCTGATCGCGATCAAGGAGATGAACTACCCGTTCGACGGGGCGAACGCGGTGAAGCCGACCGCGTTCGAGGTGTTCCTGAGCCGGCTGCCGCCGCCGCGCTGAGCGACGCTCCGTGGCCGGGGCGTCACGATTTCGGCGGACGGCCCGGGGCGTGTAGTGTTTCCCGGGTCAGCAGGCGCCGCTAGCTCAGTTGGTTAGAGCAGCTGACTCTTAATCAGCGGGTCCGGGGTTCGAGTCCCTGGCGGCGCACAGACGGTCGAGAGCCTCCCTCCGGGGAGGCTTTCGGCGTTTCCCGGGCCTTCCGGGCCGCTCGGGCCCGGACGGGCCTCCGAGCCCCGGACGGGCCCACCAGCGGGCCCCCGGGTTTCGATCCGGAAAGCCGGTTTCGCCGCAGGTCGGGGAGGGTGTAGTGTTCTCCCGTCAGCACGCGCCGCTAGCTCAGTTGGTTAGAGCAGCTGACTCTTAATCAGCGGGTCCGGGGT
>NZ_JBHUWH010000050.1:0-27452 GCF_042670125.1 Kitasatospora sp. NPDC057198
CGGGGAACTGCGCGGGCAACCGAGCACGCACAGCCGGATCGCGACGCAGGATACGAACTTGCACTGTCCCGCGATCTTGCCGGTGTTCACCTCCCGCTTCGCGCAGTTCCCCGCGCCCCTGGTTTCGCCGTCCGGTTTCGCGGTCCGGTTTCGCCGTCAGGGTTCGCCGTCCGGTTTCGCTGGCAGGCGGTTCTTGCCGGAGTTTGCCGGGTGCGTTCGGGGCGTGGACGAACCGCTCGGTGGGGGCTATCGTCGCGGGTCGTGACCTTCTCCATCGTGGCTCGTCAGGGGAACGCTCTCGGTGTCGCCGTGGCGAGCAAGTTCCTGTCGGTCGGGGCGCTGGTGCCCGCGGCCGAGGTCGGTGTCGGTGCGCTCGCCTCGCAGGCGTGGGCCAATGTCGCGTACCGGCCGCAGGGGCTGGCGATGCTGCGCAGCGGTGTCGGGCCGGCCGGGGTGCTGGCGGCGCTGCTGGCGGCGGACGAGGGGCGGGCGCACCGGCAGTTGGGGGTGGTCGGGGCGGACGGCGCCGCGGTGACGTACACGGGGGAGGAGTGCCTGCCCTGGGCGGGCGGGCTGGCGGGGGACGGGTACGCGGTGCAGGGGAACATCCTGGCCGGGCCCGAGGTGGTCCGGGACATGGAGTCCGTCTGGCTGGCCTCCGCCGAACTGCCGTTCGCGGACCGGCTGGTGGCCGCGCTGGCGGCGGGTGACGCGGCGGGCGGGGACGCCCGGGGGCGGCAGAGCGCGGCGCTGTACGTGGTCGATCCGGGGCGGGGGGTGGGCGGTTGGGGTGACACCGCGTACGACCTGCGGGTGGACGACCACGCCGATCCGGTGGGCGAGTTGCGCCGGCTGCTGGCCGTGCACGAGGTGCTGCACGGGGTGTCCGACCCGGCGGCACTGCTGCCGCTGGAGGGCGAACTCGCCGCCGAGGTAAGGGAGTTGCTGGGGCGTCTCGGCTACGACTCGTTGGACCGCTGGGCGGGCGTGGAGAACCTGGAGGGCCGCCTCGCCGAGGGCCGGATCGATCCGGTGGTGCTGGCGCACCTGCGGACGGCCGCCGGGGCGTGACGGCCGTCCGCGGGCGGTGGGCGGGCGGTGGACGGGTGGAGGCGGGGTGCCCGGTCAGCGGGCCAGGGCCGCGGCCAGGTCGGCGATCAGGTCCTCCGGGTCCTCCAGGCCGACCGACAGCCGCAGCACCGCCGGGGACGGCTTGTGGGCGGCGGCCACCGGGCGGTGGGTGAGCGAGGCCGGGTGCTGGATCAGGGTGTCGACGCCGCCGAGCGAGACGGCGTGGGTGATCAGCCGGCAGCGCTCGGCGACCGCCGCCGCGTGCGCGAACCCGCCCGCGGCCTCGAAGGCCAGCACGCTGCCGCCGCCCAGCATCTGCTTGCCGAGCAGCGGCGAGCCGGAGCGGCCGGGGTAGTGCACGGCGGCGACCCCGGGCTGTCCGGCCAGCCAGTCGGCGATCCGGAAGGCGGTGGCGGAGGCGGCGCGCACCCGCAGCGGGAGGGTCTGCAGGCCGCGGTGCAGCAGGTAGCCGGCCAGCGGGTGCAGGACGGCGCCGGTGACGGCCCGGACCCGGCGCAGCCGCTCCGCCCACTCGGCGGTGCAGGCGACCGCCCCGGCGAGCACGTCGCCGTGGCCGCCGATCGCCTTGGTCGCCGAGTGCAGCACCAGGGTGGCGCCGAACGCGGCGGGCCGCTGCAGCACCGGGGTGGCGAAGGTGTTGTCGACCAGCAGCGGGACCCCGCCGCAGCGGTCGGCGAGCGCCGCCAGGTCGAGCAGGTCGAGGGTGGGGTTGCCGGGGGTCTCGACCAGGACCAGCCCGGTGTCGGGGCGCAGCGCGGCGGCGAGGGTGTCGGGGGCGGCCCAGGTCACCTCGGTGCCGAGCAGGCCGGAGTCCAGCAGGTGGTCGGAGCCGCCGTACAGCGGGCGCAGCGCGACCACGTGCCGGCGGCCGTCCGCGGCGGCGGCGAGCAGGCAGGCGGAGAGCGCGGCCATGCCGGAGGAGAAGGCCACCGCCTCGGCGCAGCCCTCCAGTTCGGCCAGGGCCTGTTCGAAGCGGGCGACGGTGGGGTTCCACAGCCGCTGGTAGACCAGGCCCCCGGCGGCGGGCGGCCGTCCGCCGCCGGCCAGCGCCTGGTAGGCGTCGCCGCCGGTGTCGAGGTCCGGTACCGGGTAGGTGGTGGACAGGTCGAGCGGGGGGACGTGCGTGCCGAGTCCGGCGAGGTCCTCGCGGCCGGCGTGCACGGCTCGGGTGTCGAGTCGGCTCATGCCGCCCGATGGTGAACGCCCGGACGCCCGGTGGCCAGAGTGGCGGCAGATGATTCGGTGCGGGCGGCGGCACTCTTGCGGATGTTCGGCGCGGGCGGCCAGGCTGGGGGCGTGCCGAACATTCCACGGGGCCGCGCGGCGGGGCTCGACGCGGTCGACCGGGCGATCGTCCGGGTGCTGCTGGCCGACGCCCGGACGCCCAACAACGCGCTGGCCGAGCGGGTCGGCGTCGCGCCGTCCACCTGCCTGGCGCGGGTGCGGGCGCTGCGCGAGCGCGGGGTGATCGCCGGCTACCACGCGGAGCTGGACCTGCCCTCGGTCGGGCTGCCGCTGCAGGCGATGATCTCGGTGCGGCTGCGGGCGCACACCCGGGAGCAGAACGGCAGCTTCCGGGCCGCCGCGCCGCACCTGCCGGGCGTGCTGGCGGTCTTCCACATGGCGGGCAGCGACGACTACCTGCTGCACGTGGCGGTGGCCGACCCGGAGGCGCTGCGCTGCTTCGTGGTCGACCACCTGACGGCCCATCCGGCGGTCGCGCAGACCCGCACCAACCTGGTCTTCGAGCGCGTCCCGGGCGCCGGCCCGGAAGTCTGACGGCCCGTCGGCCCGGAAACCTGACGGCCCGTCGGCCCGCTCGCGGCCGACCGCCGTCACGGCGGGCGACTCGTCGAAGCACGGCGGGCAGTCGACCGCCAGGATCTCCTGCCGGGCGCCGAGTCGGAGCTCTCCGGCGGGCCGGGGCCGAGGGGTTCCAGCAGGTCGTCGGACATGCTCCCCGGGATGCGGCGACCCGTGGCGAGTTGTGGCCACTGTCCAGCATCCGCCGCCGCACTTCGGGCGGTTCGGCCTTACCGTACTGAGTATCGGTAATCTGTCCGGTTCGTTCGGACGGGGCAGGGCTGCCGAGCCCCGACGCGGCCGGACAACGGCGCCCTTCCGCTCCCACCCGGTCGCCCCCGTTCGTGAAGGGACCGACCATGGCTGTCGCGGACCCACCCCAGACCGTGCGCTACTGCCTGAGCCTGGCGACCGTACCCGCGTCCGTGCCCGAGGCGCGTCGCAGCGTGCGGGGCGAACTGGCCGCCCGCGGGTTGGACGCGGACCATCCGCTGACCGACACGGTGCTGCTGGTGGTCAGCGAACTGGTCACCAACGCGGTCCGCCACGCCGCTCCCCGGTCGCCCCGCACCACGCTCCAACTCGACTTCTGCGCGGGCGAACTGACGGTGCGGGTGCACGACCGGCACCCGCACTGCCCGCAGCGCCCCGAGGTGCCGCACCAGGACGGCAGCGGCGGCTGGGGCCTGGCCCTGGTGCACGAGCTGGCGGCGCTGGCGGGCGGCCTGGTGGAGACCGTCGCCGACGAGGACGGCGGCGGCAAGACCATGCTGGTGCGGCTGCCGCTGGAGCCCTGAGGGGCGGGAGTGGCTGGCGCGGGGCCGGCGCCGCGTCCCGGCGGGCGCCGGTTGGGAAGACGATCGTCGGACGACCCCGCAGTCTCCACTCTGCTGCATGCAAGGTGTTATTGCAAGTGACTCGCAATAAGGCGGCGCCGGGTGGGGGCGCTCAGCACCGCCGCAGTGCGCCCGGCGCGCGCAGGCTCTCCAGCGTCGGATAGCCGTCCACCGCCATCAGCAGGTCCGCCTCCGCCAGCAGCGAGCGCAGCACGTGCACCACGCCCGCCTCGCCGCCCAGCGCCAGCCCGTACACGTACGGCCGGCCCACGCCCACCGCCGTCGCGCCCAGCGCCAGGGCCTTTACCGCGTCCGCGCCGCTGCGCACGCCCGAGTCGAACAGCACCGGCAGGCCGTCTGCCGCCTCCACCACCTCGGCCAGCGACTCCAGCGCCGGCAGCCCGCCGTTCGCCTGCCGCCCGCCGTGGTTCGAGCAGTAGACCCCGTCCATGCCCGCGTCCTTCGCCCGGCGCACGTCCTCCGGGTGGCACAGGCCCTTCAGTACGATCGGCAGCTCGGTCAGCGACCGCAGCCACGGCAGGTCGTCCCAGGTCAGCGGGTTGCCGAAGATCTGCACCCAGTCCATCACCGCGCCCCGCGGATCCCCGTCCGGATCCTGCAGCCGGGCCCGGAACACCGGGTCGGAGGTGTAGTTCGCCAGGCAGTGCCCGCGCAGCTGCGGGAAGCTGCCGCTGCCCAGGTCGCGCGGCCGCCAGCCGGTCACCCAGGTGTCCAGGGTGACCACGATCGCCTTGAACCCGGCCGCCTCGGCCCGGTGCACCAGCGACTCGGCCAGCGCCCGGTCGGTCGGCGTGTACAGCTGGAAGAACCCGGGCGTGCCGCCCAGCTCCGCCGCCACCGCCTCCATCGGGTCCACCGACAGCGTGGACGCCACCATCGGCACCCCCGTCCGGGCCGCCGCCCGGGCCGTCGCCACGTCCCCGTGCCCGTCCGGCGCGCACAGCCCCACCACCCCCACCGGGGCCAGGAACAGCGGCGAGGCCAGCTCCAGCCCGAACAGCTCCACCCGCAGGTCCCGCTCCTTCGCGCCGACCAGCATCCGCGGCACCAGCCCCCACCGCTCGAACGCCGCCGCGTTCGCCCGCTGGGTGTGCTCGTCGCCCGCCCCGCCCGCCACGTACGACCACAGCTCCGGCGCCAGCGCGTGCCGCGCCCGCTCGGCCAGGCCCGCGTACGTCATCGGGTACTTCGGGGCGACGCCGAACAGCGCCTCGAAGTAGATCTCGTTCTGGTAGTCGCCGAACTGGGGGGACATCCGCGCTCCTTCGGGTGGGGGAGGCCCACGTTCCAACGGTTACCAGTCGGTAGTCAAGGGCGGGCCGGACGGACGACCAGCCTGGTCGGGACGGTCTCGGTGCGCGGCGGGGACGCGTCCCCGTCCAGCCGGGCCAGCGCCAGCCGGGCTGCCGTCGCCCCCAGCAGCACCGGGTCCTGGGCGACCGCCGACAGCGGCGGGTCCAGCACCTCCGCCAGCGGCAGGTCGTCGAAGGACAGCAGCGCCACGTCCCGCCGCCCCGAGCGGCCCAGCGCCAGCAGCGCGCCCGTCGCCGCGTTCGTGTTCGACGCGAACAGCGCCGTCGGCGCGGCGGGCCCGGCCAGCAGCGCCAGCGCCGCCCGCTCCGCCTCCGCGACCGTCCGCGCCCCCGCCACCAGCTGCGCCGGGGCCCGCAGGCCCGCCGCCGCCAGCGCCTCCCGCCAACCCGCCAGCCGCTCCCGCCGGGTGTACAGCGACGCCGGCAGGTCGCCCAGGAACCCCACCCGCCGGTGCCCCGCCCCCAGCAGGTGCGCCACCCCCTCCCGGGCCCCCGCCCGGTTCGACGACACCACGCAGTCCGCGCCCGGCCCCGGCCGGTCCAGGAACACCAGCGGCACCCCCGCCGCCGACGCCGCCGCCCACGCCTCCCCGCCGCCCGACGGCACCACCAGCAGCGCACTCGTCCGCCGCGCCAGGAACGCCCCCACCACCTCCGCCTCGCGCGCCCCGTCCCCGCCCGAACACCCCAGCAGCACCGTCAGCCCGCGCCCGCGCAGCGCCTCCTCCACCCCGCCCGCCAGCGCCCCGAAGAACGGATTGCCCAGATCCGGCAGCACCAGCCCCACCGTCGAGTCCGGCCCGCCGGTACGGATGCTGCGCGCCATCAGGTTCGGCCGGAACCCCAGCCGCTCCACCGCCGCCAGCACCCGCTCCCGGGTCTGCGCCGCCACCGGCCCCTCCCCGTTCAGCACCCGCGACACCGTCTTCGCGCTCACCCGCGCCTCGCCCGCCACGTCGTGCAAGGTCGGCCGCCGCTCCATCCCCGCTCCCTCCGTCTGGTGCTGTCGACCGTACAACCGCCCTCCCGGCGGAAGATCAACCGGAGGTAGCCTGGCAGCGGATGTGGTGACCATGCGAGCGAACGAAACCCAGACGTCCGGGACGGCGATCCCCGAGGTCCCGTTCACCGCGCCACCCGGCGGACCGGTCGGCGTCGAAGTCATGACGCTCGCCGAACTGCGCGCCCGCCGCGCCGCCGCGACCGCCCCCGCCGGCGACTTCCACCGGCCGCAGCGCCCCGCCTTCCACCACCTGCTCACCCTCGACCACGGCACCCTGCACCACACCGTCGACTTCACCGCGCACACCGTCGAACCCGGCAGCTGGCTGTGGGTACGGCCCGGACAGGTCCAGCAGTGGGGCGGACTCGACGGCGCCGACGGCACCCTGGTGCTGTTCGAACCCGGCTTCCCCGACCCCGCGACGGTCGCCGCCGCCCGGCTCGATGACCCCTTCGCCGCCGCCGTCCTGCACACCGACGGGCCCGAACGCGAAGCACTGCGGCACGCGGTGCGCCACCTCCACCGCGAGTACGCCTCCGGCGCGGACCTGCCAGCCGAGATCCACCACGCCCTGCTGCGCCACCTGCTCGCCGCGCTCCTGCTGCGCCTCGCCAACCCGCCCGCGCCGTGCGGCAGCGCCGCGACCGAACCCGGCGAGACCTACCGGCGCTTCCGGCAGGCCGTCGAACAGCACTTCACCCGCACCCGGCGGGTCGAGGACTACGCGAAACACCTCGGCTACTCGCCGCGCACGCTCTCCCGCGCGACCCTCGCCGCGGCGGGCGTCGGCGCCAAGGAGTTCATCGACCGCCGCGTCGTCCTGGAGGCCAAACGCCTGCTCGCCCACAGCGAGAGCTCCGCCGCCAGGATCGCCGACCACCTCGGCTTCGCCGACGCCGCGAACTTCGCCAAGTTCTTCCACCAGCGCACCGGGACCACGCCGATCGCCTTCCGCACGACGGTGCGGGGGACGGCGGGGGAGTCGTCTGCGGCGGGCTGAGGGGTGGTTGAGCTGAGGGGTGGTTGAAGGGGGAGCGGGGAGTTGAGGGGGCGGTGCAGGGGACGGCGGGGGAGTCGTCTGCGGCGGGCTGAGGGGTGGACGAGGGCGGGGGCGGGACGGCCCGGAGCGTGGCGGTGGGCTTTGGTGGTGGGGGAGTTGGGGGTGTCGGGGTGGGTGGGTTCGGGCGTGTTGTGGGGGCGTAACCGTCCGGTTCCGATCCGGTCCGGAAAAGGTGGACTCGGGTGGTTCGGTGCGGGGGAGGCCCTAGGGTGCCTCGTGAAGATCCGGTGCGTGGCGTCGGGGCATTTCCCGGTGGTTCGGCAAGCAGCCTAGGAGCGCGGAACGTTGGAGACTCTCGGCGATGGCGACCCGCACGCGATCGGCCCCTACCGGCTGCTGGGGCGGCTGGGGGCCGGCGGGATGGGGGAGGTGTTCCTCGGTCGGACGGCCGGCGGGCGGACGGTGGCGGTGAAGACGGTCCGGCAGGAGTTCGCCGCGGACCGGGAGTTCCGGCAGCGGTTCCGGCAGGAGGTGGCCGCGGCGCGGCGGGTCGGCGGGCGGTGGACCGCGCCGGTGCTGGACGCCGACACGGAGGGCGCGCAGCCGTGGGTGGCCACCGGGTACGTCGCGGGGCCCTCGCTGTCGGACGCGGTGCGGCGTTTCGGCGCGCTGCCGCCGGACACGGTGCGGGCGCTGGGCACCGGCCTGGCCGACGCGTTGGCGGCGGTGCACGGACTGGGGCTGGTCCATCGGGACGTCAAGCCGTCGAACGTGCTGCTGGCGCTGGACGGGCCGCGGCTGATCGACTTCGGCATCGCCCGCGCGCTGGACGCGACCTCCGCGCTGACCAGGTCCGGGTACGTGGTGGGTTCGCCGGGGTTCATGTCGCCGGAGCAGGCCAGGGGCCGTCCCTCCGGCCCGGCCGGTGACGTGTTCGGGTTCGGCGCGGTGCTGGCCTTCGCCGCGACCGGGCGGGCCCCGTTCGGCGAGCAGGACAGCGCGGCCGGGCTGCTCTACCGGATCGTCCACGAGGAGCCGGATCTCGGCGGCCTGGACGGCGACCTGCTCGCCCTGGTGCGCGACTGCCTGGACAAGGAGCCGGAGCGCAGGCCGTCCACGGCGGCCCTGCGGGAGCGGCTGGAGCGCAGCGCGGCGGGGCTGACCCGGCTCGGTGACCGGGGCTGGCTGCCCGGCGCGGTGTCCGAGGAGGTGGCGCGGTTGGCCGTCGCGCTGCTGGACCTGGAGTCGCGCCCCGATCCCGCCCAGCCGCCCGCGCCCACCGCCTCCACCGCCCCGCCGCAGCCTCCGCCGCTGCCCCCGACCGCCCCGTACCAGGCGCCCCCGTCGTTCGGGCCGCCCGCGAACCCGTACGCCACCTCGACGCCGCCGGGTGCCTATCCGGCCCCGAACCCGTACGTGTCCCAGACGCCGCCGGGCGCGTACCCGTACCCGGCCGTCATCGTGCAGCAGCCGCCCCGGCGGCGGACGGCGCCGCTGATCGCCACCGGGGTGGTCGCGGCGGTGCTGGCGGGGCTGGGCGTGTGGGCCGCGACGGGCGGGTTGGGCGGCGGCAACGAGGCGTCGAACAGCCCGTCCGGCAGCCCGGCGGCGGTGACCACCCCGGACGCCGGGGATTCCCCGGAGCCGGACGCCCCGGCCACCCCGGCCGGGCAGGAGAGCGACCCGCCGCCCTCGCCCGCGGCCGACGACGGGAACGCCGTCGCGGACGTGTTCCTGGGCACCTTCGAGGGGTCGGCCGCCTCCTCGAACGGGCTGCGGCTGGTCATGCGGTTCACCATCCACCAGGGCGCGGTCGGCGACTCGGTCGCCTACGTGGAGACCGACGGCGGCCTCGGCACCGGCCAGGTGCTGTGCACCAACGAGGCGTCCCTGGTGTCCGCGACCGGCTCCCGGCTGGTCGCCCGCACCGTGACCGGGACGGTCAGCGCGGGCTGCGACCCGATCGGCGGGGACGCGGTCCTCACCCCGAACAAGGACGGCTCCCTGCACTTCGTCCAGCAGGGCTTCTCCGGCGACCTGGACCCCAAGTCCTGAGGCCGAGGCGGTCGAGCGCCGCCCCGGCGAGCAGCCGGGTGTCCGCGTCGAAGCTCCGCCGCGGGGCGCCGACGCGGAGGAAGACCTGCGGGCTGGTGATCCGGTGCCGGACCTCGATCACCAGCTCGACCGCGACGCAGGCGTCGAACGCCCGGGGTTCCAGCGACGGGTCCGCGCGCAGCGCGGTGGCGGTCAGCTCCGGCAGGGCGGCCGGGCCGGTGACGGCCAGGCAGCGCGCCACCCAGCGGGCGGCGTCGAACTCGGCCGGTCCGTGCACGCCCGCCGGGTCGATGAGCGCGAGCCCGGCGCGGGTGCGCAGCAGGTTGAAGCCGACCGCGTCGCCGTGCAGCAGCACCGGCTCGGCGGACAGGGCCGTGAGGACCTCGGCGGCGCCGTCCGGCGCGGGCAGCCCGGCCGCGCGCCAGACCCCGGCGGCCTCGTCGAGCCGGGGCCCGAGGAAGTCCGGCAGCGGCAGCACCCCGGCGGGCGGTGCCAGGTGCGCCCGGCGGTACAGCGCGGCGGCCTCCCCGGTGGCGGCGGCCATCTGCGCGTGCGGCAGTTCGGTGCCCGCGACCAGGCCGAGCAGCAGGTGGGTGACGCCGGGGGCGTGGGTGCCCGTCCCGTGGTCGAGCAGCGGGGCGCAGGGCACCCCGCCGGCCGTCCAGGCGGCCAGCGTCGCGGCCTCGGCGTGCTGGGGTTCGCCGATCAGCTTCAGTACGGCGGCGGACCCGTCCGCCCGCCGGACCTCGCGGAGCACGTTGGGGGAGAGCGGGCTGCCGGTCAGCGGGCCGGTGTCCCGCAGGTCGAGGGCCGCCAGGTAGCCGGGCAGCGCGGCGGCCGCCCGTTCGAAGAGGGCAGCCCGTTCGGGGCCCGCGGCCCGCAGCGTCCCGCGCCGTTCGGCCAGCCAGTCGTCCAGTTCTCGCACGGACCGATCCTCCCGGGGCGGCCGGGCCCCTGACAAGGCGGGCCCGGCGGTCGGGCGGGGTTCAGAGCGTGCCCCAGACGGGGGCGGTGACCAGGGCGGACAGCTGGTCGGTGGTGAGCACGGGGTCGCCGGGCCGCTCGCCGTCGCGTCCGGTGGTGGAGTTCCAGAGCCGGACGCCCACCTCGGTGCCGTCGGGGAGCAGGGCGTCGGCGAGGTAGCCGCCGCTGGAGGTGCGCTGGGCGCCGCCGAGGGTGGTGGTGCTGACCAGGGTGCCGTCCGGGAGGCTGCTGGTGCTGCGGTGGACGCTGGTGAAGGTGCTCCGCGGGTCGGCCGGGTAGCCGGCCCGCCAGCCGGGGGTGACGCTGAGCAGCAGGGCGCTGGTGCGGCCGCCGGCGGTGACGTCGACCCGGATCCGGCCGGGCAGGTCGGTGCCGGTGCGGCTGGTGTCCAGCTGGGCGCCGTTCAGCAGCGGGGCCAGGGCGGCGAGCATCCGCTCGCCGGTCGGGGCGGGCCGGGCCGGGGGCCGGGAGGGGGCGGCGCCCAGCGTGCCGAACACCCACTGCCACTGCGCGGCGGTCGCGATCTCGGTCAACTCGTCCTTGTCCAGCGGAAGTTCCTTGACGTCCCGGTCGGCGGCCACCTCCTGGACCTGCACCTGGCGGCCGTTGGGCAGCGTGTACGTCACGCTCAGGCCGTGGTCGTCGGTGTCGGGGCCGCCGTAGCCGCTGGTCAGCAGGTACGAGCCGTCGGGGCGGGTGGCGGGGTCGCAGGTGGCGGTGCCGGGGACGATCGGCTCGTAGCACAGCAGGCGCTGGGCGTCGGTGGTGACGGGGGAGGCCACCAGGTCGACGGCGAGCATGAGTTGGACCCTGCCGCCGCGGCCGTCGTCGTAGCCGAGGTACGCCTGCGGGACCCGGCCGGGCTCGTTCGGGTCGGGGGCGAGGCCCTGCCCGCCGCTGACGGTGCCGCCCGCGGGCAGCAGCGAGGTCAGGGTGTCCAGCATGAACGCGTCGTCGACCCGGGGCGGGGACGAGGCCGGGGCCTGGGCGGACGGCCGGGCGCGGTCGGGCAGCACGGCGGGGACGATCCCGGCGGCGGCGACCAGGGCCACCGCCGAGGCGACGCCGATCCGGCGGCGCAGCACGCGGCGGCGGCCGCGCCGCTCGGCGCCCAGGGCGAACTCGTCGGCGGGCACGGCGGGCGCCAGTTCGGCGCCGGCCCGCAGGACGCGGACGAAGTCTTCTTCTTCGGAAGGCGATGGCATGACGGGGCTCCGTGGCGTGCGGTGAGGGAGGTGCGGGGCGGGATCGGGAGGCGGCGGGCGGGCTTCAGGAGCGGGCGAGGTCGTCGAACTGGTCGCCCAGCCGGGTGCGCAGCCGGGCCAGGGCCCGGGAGGCGCGCGACCGGACGGCGCTGGGGGTCAGCCGCAGCGCGGCGGCGGTCTCCTCGACGCCGAGGTCCTCCCAGTAGCGCAGGACGAGCACGGCCCGGTCCTGCTGCGGGAGTTCGGCGAGCACGCCGAGCAGGGCGACGCGCAGCGCCGGGTCCTCCCGGGGGCCGGCGGTCTCGGCGAAGGTGTCGGTGACGTGCTCGCGGCTGCTGCGCCGGCGCCGGTGGCTGAGGAAGGTGTTGACCAGGACGGTGCGGGCGTACCCGGCCGGGTTCTCCATCCGGGAGATCCGGCGCCAGCCCCCGTACAGTTTGCCGAGCGCCTCCTGGGCGAGGTCCTCGGCGAGGTGGGCGTCACCGCCGGTCAGCAGGTAGGCGGTGCGCACCAGGTGGCGGGCCTGCGCCACCGCGAAGTCCCGGAATTCCAGGGGGCCGCGGTCGGTGCTGCCGGAGGTCGTCGGACTGTCCATGCCCCTCTAACGCCGATGGGTCCTGCTCTTGTCGCACCATCGGCTGATCATGCATTGCCCTGCCGGGGTGTCGGGTCGGACAAACCATGACGAAGTGTGACGATGCCAGGGTGACCACCTCCAGCGAAGTCAGCCAGGCAGCGCCGCCCGTCCTCGACCGGCGGCAGCGGAACGTCGTGTTCGGCACCATCATGCTGGGCATGCTGCTGGCCGCACTCGACCAGACCATCGTCGGCACCGCGCTGCCCACCATCGTGGCCGACCTCGGCGGGGCCTCCCACATGTCCTGGGTGGTGACCTCCTACCTGCTCGCGGAGACCGTCACCACCGCGCTGGTCGGCAAGATGGGCGACCTGTTCGGCCGCAAGGTGGTCTTCCAGGTCTCCGCGATCGTCTTCATCGTCGGCTCCTTCCTGTGCGGCCTGTCCACCAACATGCTGCTGCTGATCATCTGGCGGGCCGTCCAGGGCGTCGGCGCGGGCGGCCTGATGGTCACCTCGATGGCGCTGATCGCCGACGTCATCCCGCTGCGCGAACGCGGCAAGTACCAGGGCGCGATCGGCGCGGTCTTCGGCGTGGCCACCGTGGTCGGCCCGCTGCTCGGCGGTCTGTTCACCGACCACCTGTCCTGGCGCTGGGCGTTCTACGTGAACGTGCCGATCGCGATCGTGGTGGTCATCGCCGCCGCCCGGAACATCCCGGTGGTCAAGTCCGGCGTCCGCCCGGTCATCGACTACCTGGGCATCACCCTGGTCGCGATCGGCGCCAGCGCCCTGATCCTGGCCACCAGTTGGGGCGGCAACGAGTACGCCTGGGGCTCGGCCGTGATCATCGGCCTGTTCGCGGCCGGCGTCGTCGCACTGGCCCTGTTCTGCTGGGCCGAGACCCGGGCCGCCCAACCCACCCTGCCGATGCGGCTGTTCCGCAACCAGGTGTTCACCGTCTGCTCGATCCTCAGCTTCATCGTCGGCTTCGCCATGCTCGGCGCGCTGACCTTCCTGCCGACCTTCCTGCAGTACGTCGACGGCGACTCGGCGACCGTCTCCGGCGTGCGCACCCTGCCGATGGTGCTCGGCCTGCTGATCGCCTCGATCTTCTCCGGCAACGTGGTCTCCAAGACCGGCAAGTACCGGTTCTTCCCGATCATCGGCTCGGTGGTGATGGGCGTCGGCCTCTACCTGCTCTCGCTGCTGGACGTCGGCACCAGCGCCTGGCTCGCCAGCATCTACATGTTCGTGCTCGGCACCGGCATCGGCCTGTGCATGCAGGTGCTCACCATCGCCGTGCAGAACACCGTCGACTACACCGACCTGGGCACCGCCACCTCCGGCGTCACCTTCTTCCGCACCCTCGGCTCCTCCTTCGGCACCGCCGTCTTCGGCACCATCTACGCCAACTCGCTGAAGACCAACCTGACCGCCGCCGTCACCGAGGCCGCCCGGACCACCGGTGCCGACCCGCAGCAGCTCGGCGCCGCCGCGCAGAGCCCGCACGGCGTCCACGAACTGCCCCCCGAGCAGGCCGCGCCGGTCATCCAGGCGTACGCCGACTCGCTGCACACCGTCTTCCTGTGGACCGTCCCGGTCGCCCTGGTCGGCTTCGTCGTCGCGCTCTTCCTCAAGCAGGTCAAACTCCGCGACTCCGCCCGCGCCAGCTCCTCCGACATGGGCGAGGGCTTCGCCCAGCCGTCCTCCGGCGACTCCGCCAAGGTCCTCGAACTCGCCGTCGCCAAACTCCTCGGCACCGCCGGGCTGGACACCGCCCGGCAGGTCGTGGGCGCCTCCGGCACCCGGCTCGACGTGGCCGGCTCCTGGGCCGTCATGCAGGTCGAACTGTTCACCCGCACCGTCGGCCACGCCAGCCTCAACCTGATCGCCGCCCGCCGCCGGATCCCCCCGGAGGTCCTCCAGCCGGTCTTCGACCGGATGGTCGCCGAAGGCTTCCTGGAGGCACGCAACGGCTTCTACCAGCACACCGAGGCCGGCTCCCGGGAGGCCGCGACCATCACCCGCGCCTGGTCCGACTGGCTCAACCGCCGCCTGGAGGAGGACCGCGGCCGCCCGCGCAGCGCCGAACTGCGCGCCGCCGCCGACACCATCGCCAAGCGCATGATCGCCGAGGACCTCGCCGAGGGCCTGCCCGAGAAGGGCGGCGTCCTCTCCGGCCGCCGCTGACCCCGCGTCACCCGCCCCGCACCCGCCCCGCCCGTCGAACCGCGGCGGGGCGGCGCCGTCCTCTCCTAGGCTTGCCCCCATGCTCCTGTACGCCCTCGCGCTCGTCTTCCTGCTGCTGTTCGGCGTCGGCGTGCTGCGCGACCGGCGCCGCTTCGGCAACGCCGTCTGCCTCGGGCTCTCCGTCGCCCTGTTCGCCCTCGCCCTGCTCGGCACCCTGCACCGGGCCGACTCGGCCGCCGCCGAGACCGTCCTGGTCGTCGTGGTCCTCGTCCCCGCGCTGGGCAGCGTGGTGCTGGCCGGGCTGCTCATCGCCAACGGCCTCAAGATGCTCCGCAAGGAGGGCCGCAGCCTCGGCAACCTGCTCGCCCTGCTGTGCGGACTCGGCATCCTGGCCGTCATCGCCCTGCTGCTGGCCGCGACCCGGGCCGACTCCGAGGCGCTGGTGGTGGTCGCCCGCACCGTCTTCGTGCTCGCCTGCTACCTCTCCTTCCTGTTCACCTGCTTCGTCGGCTACGCCTACCTCTACGGCCGCCTCACCCCCCGCGAGGACGTCGACTACGTGGTCGTCCTCGGCACCGGCCTGCGCGACGGCAGCCGCGTCCCGCCGCTGCTCGCCAGCCGCCTGGAGCGCGGCCGCCGCCTGTACGACCGGCAGGTCGACCGCGGCCGCTCCCCGCAGCTGCTCGTCTCCGGCGGCAAGGGCTCCGACGAGCAGCTCCCCGAGTCCCACGCGATGGCCGACCACCTGGTCGAACGCGGCTTCCCCGCCGACCGGATCGTCCGCGAGGACCGCTCCCGCACCACCGAGGAGAACCTCCGCTTCAGCCACGCGATCATGGCCGCCGCCGACCCCGACTACCGCTGCGTCGTCGTCACCAACAACTTCCATGCCTTCCGCGCCGCCGTCTTCGCCCGCCGCGAGGGCGTCCACGGCCACGTCGTCGGCTCGCCCACCGCCGCGTACTTCTGGCCCAGCGCCACCATCCGCGAGTTCGTCGCCGTGCTCGTCATCTACCGCTGGGCCAACCTCGCGGTGGGCGCGCTGCTGGTGCTGGAGTCGCTGAGCCTCTGACCCGCCGCCACGGCGGGCCCGGATCACGCCCCCTCCCAACCCCCGGCCAGGCGGCGGCGCCACCAGCGGTCGGCCCGCCACCCCCGCCGGGCGGCGAAGGGGTCCGGCAGGGTGCACCGGAGGTAGGCGGCGTCCAGCACGGCCACCCGGCGCCCCAACTCGGCCCGGGCCCCCGGGGGCAGGGCCTGCAGCACCTCGTCGAGCACGTCCCGGGCGTGCCGCACGTCGTCGAAGGAGCACCCGCGGCACGAGCACTGCACGCCCTGCGGGTAGCGGGGGCGGCGCCCCGGCGGCAGGGTGAACGCCCGGTACCGTCGCAACGCCCGGTCCGTGGCGCCGGGGTACACGTAGTAGTCGCCCGAGCGCCGTTCCACCCGGTGGATCGCCAGGCTGCTGCGGGTCGAGAGCCCGCGGAGGCGCCCCGGCGGCGGCTCGTCCCGGGCGAGCGGGGCATGTCGCGGGTCGGCCCGGAGCCGACCGGGCCGGTTACGCGGCACGGGCCTTTCGGTCTGCGGTCATGCGGATCATGGTGCCACTGCCCCGGCGGGACGGTCCAGCCCCCGACCCGCCCGCCCGGCTCAGGCCGGCCTGCGCAGCTCCAGCATCGACACCGGCAGCCACGGCCCGCCGTACCAGTACGCCGGGCCGAGGTCGCGGACGGTGCCCGCGCCCAGGTGCGCGGCGTAGCGGCGGACCATCAGGGAGATGTCGGCGATCAGCAGCCGGCCACCCGGGCGCAGCACGCGCAGCGCCTCGTCCACGGCGCGCAGACGGGCGGCCATGGTGGGGATGTTGTGGATCACCAGGGCCGAGGTGACCAGGTCGAAGTCCGCGTCGGGGAAGGGCAGTTCGGTGATGTCGGCGGTGTGCACCTCGATCCGGTCCCGGACGCCCGCCGCGACGGCGTTGGCCAGGGTCGCGGCCGGGGTGTTGCCGCTCTGGTCCTTCGACGCCCACAGGTCCACCCCGACCGCCCGGCCGCGCGGCAGCCGCCGGGCCGCGCCGATCAGCACCGCGCCGCGGCCGCAGCCCAGATCCAGCAGCCGTTCGTCGCCGCGCAGCCCCAGGGCGTCCAACTCGCGCTCCCACACCCGGAGTTTGCCGCGCAACGTGGTGTGCAGGCACACCCCCGCCTGCACCAGCAGCCCCGCCCCCAGCGCGGCCACCGCCCGCCGGCCGCGGAACGGACGGGCGGCCGCCGCGAGCGCGCAGGCCGCACCGAGGGCGGAGGTCGAGGCGACGAAACCGGGCGCGTCGACGCCGTACCGGGACAGGGCGGTGAACAGGTTCTCGGTCATGCCTGCAGTCTCGCGGCGCCGGCCGGGCCGGGTCTTGGACGAATGTTCCGCGGGAGCGCGTCAGCCGCGCAGGTAGCCGGGGGCCGGCCAGGCGACCCCGTCCACCGACAGCCACGGCTCGCGCGCCACCGCGGACGGCGTCACCCGGGCGAAGCCCGCGACCTCCCGGTGCAGGTGCGACTGGTCCGCGTAACCCGCCTCCGCCGCGACCGCCGCCGGGTGGCCGCCCGCCGCCAGACGGTGCACCGCGTGGTCGAAACGCACCAGCCGGGCCGCCCGCTTCGGCGCCAACCCCACCTGCGCCCGGAACCGCGACCACAGCCGCTTACGGCTCCACCCCACCTCCACCGCCAGCGCATCCACCCGCGACGTGCCGTGCGAACGCGCCAACTCGCCCCAGACGTACGCCACTTCCGGATCCACCGGACGGCCCTCGGCACGACGGGCGGCCAACACCCCGGCCACCAGCGCGAAACGCTCCTCCCAGGAGGCCGCCGCCCGCAACCGCTCCTCCAACCGGACGGCGCCCCGGCCCCACACCTCGTCCAACGCGGCCAGCGGGCCGCCCTCCGCGGCGAAACCCCCCAGCACCGCGTGCGCCACCACCGGCGACAGCCGCACCTGCAGGCACCGCACCTCCCGCCCACTGCCGTGCAGGCCGACCGCCCCCAGCCCGAGCACCGCGCTGCCGCGCACCGGCCGGCCGCCGGCTGCGACGGTCAGCGGCTGCTCACCCAGGTCGAGCGCCAACGTCACCGCCGGGAACGGCACCACCCCCAGCTCCGCCACCCCCCGCGCCCGGAACCCGGCCATCGCCACCCCGGGCAGCGGCCGGCCCCGCGACGGGGTCGCGATCTCCCACGGGGTCGGTGACTGCACCCCTCCAGCGTAGGCAGACGCTCCGGGAGAAAACAGAGAGCCCTGCCAGGGGCTCGGTAGAGCGCCTTCAGGGGCTCGGGGAACGGCGAGTCCGTGCTGCTGGGGGTCGGAGCCCATCGGAGTGTTCGTGCTGCTGCGTGTCTTTGACGGAACCGGAAGCCGATGCGCGCTCCGGCAGTGAACCGCCAGCAGACCCGTGCTCGCCGTTCCCCGAGCCCCTGGCGGTGCTCTCGTCGGCCCTTAACTCCGCAGGGCTGCCGCCGCGGCGCCGATCAGGCCGGCGTCGGGGCCGAGGTGGGCGGGGTGGAGGTGGAGGCCGCGGGTGAAGGGGAGGCCGGCGTAGTGGGTGAGGTGGTGGGCGAGGGGGTCGAAGAGGAGGGGGCCGGACTGGGCGACGCCGCCGCCGATGACGACGGCCTGGAGTTCGACCAGGGCGGCGGTGCCGGCGATCGCGGTGGCCAGGGCCCGCGCGGCGAGGTCGAACGCGGCGAGGGCGGCCCCGTCGCCGGTGCGGGCGGAGTCGGCGACGGCGCGGGCGGTGAGCGGGGCGCCCTCGGCGGGGCGCCAGCCGGCCGCGCGGGCGTGGCGGACGATGGCCGGGCCGCTGGCCAGCCCCTCCAGGCAGCCGCGGCCGCCGCAGGGGCAGGGGTCGCCGTCCCACTGGATGCTGACGTGGCCGATGTGCCCGGCGTTGCCGCTCGGGCCCGGGTGGACCTTGCCGCCGAGGACCAGGCCGCCGCCGACGCCGGTGGAGACGACCATGCACAGGGCGTCGCGGTACCCGGCGGCGGCGCCCAGCCAGTGTTCGGCCTCGGCGACCGCGACCCCGTCGCCGAGCAGGCGTACCGGCAGCGCGGTGCGCAGCGCGATCCGCCGGGCCAGCGGGAAGCCGCGCCAGGACGGCACGTTGACCGGGGAGACGGTGCCCGCCGCGGTGTCGACCGGCCCCGCGCTGCCCACGCCAACGGCGGTGACGCCCGGCCAGGCCGGGTGCCCGGCGAGTTCCTCCAGCACCCGGGCGACGCCCGCGAACACGGCCTCGGCGTCGCCGTCCGCGGCGGTCGGGCACTCGGCGCGGGCCAGCAGCTCGCCGGTGCCGGTGACGATCGCGCCGGCGGTCTTCGTCCCGCCGAGGTCGACGGCGGCCACCAGGGGGGAAGGGGGCGGGGACGGGACGGCGGCCATGGCGCAGAGCTCCTGACATGTCCGACTCGGGGCACTTGTCGGACTGGCCAGGCTACCGGAAGCCGCAGGTCGGCGGCCGGGAGCGGGCCGGGGCGGGGTGCCGCGCGCGGCCTACCGGGAGTCCGGCCGCCGGCCGCGGCGGCGGGGGTCGAGCGCGTCGCGCAGGGCGTGCAGGTCGGTGATGGTGACCTGTTCGGCGAACCGGGCGAGGAGGCGGCGCAGGCTCCGCTCGTCCCGGTCGCGGACGGCTTCGGCGAGGGCGGCCACCAGCGAGGTCCGCTCCTGCGGGTCGGACGGGTCGGACGCGCGCCCTTGACCTGCCGTCTTCGGTTCCTCCACCGGTCGCCCTCTCGTCCGTGCTGCTGCCCGTGGCCCTGGCCGGGTGCCCGCGCACCTCGTTCCGTGTCCTGCGGAGCGCAGAGTACCTGTCTCTCGAACACCGGAAAATCTATCGCGGCTGGAGTAGACATTGGCCCCTCGCGGGGTTAGCGTTTCTCTCGTAAGCGCAGTGAAGAGATGGCCCGGCAGACACGAACTGGCGGGAAGAATTGAGAAGTTCGCAGGTCGGCACGGTTGTGGGGTCCTGAAGCCAGCGTGTGTGCAGTGAGGCGACAGGGCCGACGGCCGGGCCGGGCGGCCCGCAGTGATCAGGGGCTGCCGTCGAGCAGTACCAGCAGTGCGCAGTACCAGTCCACGAAGAGGAAGAACGGAGGGACAGAGCGCCATCAGGATCGCCCGGCCCGTGATGCCTTTCACCCGGGCGGACACCGCAGACCCCCTTTGAGCAAGAGGACGGTGGTTTCCGGTCACGCATACGCGATCCCCGCAGGTCCCCCGAATCGGGCCCGTGCGGAACAAGGAACCCGGCCCAGGCCGGTAGATGGTGTTGTTTCCCCTTCGGGGCCCCGGAGCCGCCACGGCGCCGGGGCCCCTCGACGCGTTCTCCGGAACCAAGAGAGGTGCAGTGACTCCGACGACCGACCAGCCCCACACCCCGGACCCGGGCAGCTCGTTCGACGACGACGACTACCCCGCCTACACGATGGGCCGTGCCGCCGAGATGACCGGCACCACCGCAGGCTTCCTGCGCTCCCTGGGGGACCAGGGCCTCATCACCCCCCTGCGCTCGGAGGGCGGCCACCGCCGCTACTCCCGCTACCAGTTGCGCATCGCGATGCGCGCCCGCGACCTCGTCGACCAGGGCACCTCCATCGACGCGGCCTGCCGCATCATCATCCTCGAGGACCAACTCGAAGAGGCCCTGCGCATCAACGAGCAACTGCGCAGCCGCCAGGCCGGCCCGGAATCCGCCGCCGGTACCTGACCCCGCACCCGCCGCGCACCGGACGGGCCCGCGGTGAGCGCAGGTCGCTCACCGCACCCGGCCCGCCGGGCGGTCAGCCGCCGTGCGGCACGGCGGCCAGGACGGCGGCGACCAGCGCGCCGGGCGCGCGCAGCGGCAGCAGGTGGTCGGCGCCGGGGACGGGGTCCGGGCCGCAGCCCAGGCGTTCGGCGGTGCGCTCGGCGCAGTCGACGGCGGGCGGCAGGTCGAGGTCGCCGATCAGAACCCGGGCGGGCAGGCCCGCCAGTTCGCCGAGCCGGTCGAACACCGGCGGGTCGGGCAGCCGGTGCACGTCCTCCAGCGGCCAGGCCCGTGCCGCCGACTCCAGCTGGGCCCGGGCCGCGGCGTCCGCACCGCCCGCAGGTCCGCCGGCATCGAGTACGGCCCGGTGGGCTGCGGGGAGCGCCCGTAGCCGCGCACGTCGTAGCGTACGACCCGGAACCGCTCCAGCAGGGCGGGCAGCGCCGCGTCCCACACCCGGGAGTCGCCGACCCCCGGGTGCAGCAGCACCAGCGGCGGCCGGTCGCCCCCGCTGTCCGCACACCACGGGCGGCCGCCGTCGCTCAGTTCGACCGTGCCTTCGTACGTCACGGCGCCCATGGTGTGGTCGACCCGCGCCCGGGGCAACGGGATCAGCGGGCGGCCGCGGCCAGGAGTCCGGCGGCGGCGCGGCCGGCGGCGAGGGCGCGCGGGCCGGTGGCGGGCAGGCAGCGGCGGGCCTCGGGGGAGTACTCGCCGCCGATCGCGCCCGCGTGGTCGGTGGGCGGTTCGCGGTGGGTGACCGGGTGCCCGTGGGCCAGCAGGGCGGCGTGCAGGGCGCGGGAGCGTTCGGCCGGGACGACCAGGTCGCCGGCGCCGTGCAGCAGGTGGACGGGGACGCCCCGGTCGGCGGTGCGCAGGTCGTCCAGCGGGACGGTGCCGGTGCTGACGGCGGGCGTGTCGTACGAGCCGGCCAGGCCGACGGCCGCGTGCGGGCGGAACCCGTCGAACGCGGCCGGGGCGAGCGCGGCGGCGACGGCGGCCCGGGCGCCGAGCGACCAGCCGGCCAGCACCAGCGGGGCCCCGTCGGCCAGTTCGCGGGCGAAGGCGGCCGAGTCGAGCAGGTGGGAGCGCCCGCCGTCGGGCGCGTCGGGGCGCCAGTCCGGGACGGCGACCAGCACGCCGAGCGCGGCGGCGGCCCGGGCCAGCGGGGCGAGCACGTCCCGCTCGTCGGGGCCGCGGCCGTGCCAGAGCAGCACGGTGGGCAGCGGCCCCGGCGGGCCGTCGGGGCGGTGCACATCGACGGCCCGGCGGTCGGGGCCGTAGGCGAGGGTGGTCGTGGTGGTGGGCGCGGTCACGGGGCGGAGGATGCCAGGCCGCCGACCCGGACGGCGGTGAGGGTGGCCCGCAGGTGGCGGTAGCGGGCGGCGTCGAAGTGGCCGGCCCGGGGGTGCGGGACGGTGGCGGCGGAGAGGGCGACCGCGTCGGGCAGGACGGCGGGCCAGCCCGCGTTGCCGGAGAGCCCGGCGGCGAGGGCGGCGACCACCGCGTCGCCCGCGCCGGTGGGGTTCCCGGCGACCGCGGCGGGCGGGGAGCAGCGCCAGGCGCCCTGGCGGTCGACGGCGAGCAGGCCGTCCGGGCCGAGCGAGGCGAGCACCGACTCGGCGCCGCGGCGGATCAGCACCCGGGCGGCGTCCCGGGGGTCGGGCAGGCCGGTGGCGGCGGTGAGTTCGGCACTGTTCGGCTTGATCACGGTGGGCCGGGCCGGGAGGGCGGCGAGCAGCGCCGGGCCGTCCGCGTCGAGCACCACCGGCAGGTGGAACTGCCGCCCCAGTGCGACGAGTTGGCCGTACCCGTCGGCGGGCGCGCCGGGCGGCAGGCTGCCGGAGAGGACCAGCACGGCGGCCTGCGGCAGGTGCCGGGCGGTCTCGCCGAGCAGGGCGTCCCACTCGGCGGCGGTCAGCACCGGGCCGGGCTCGTTGAGCACGGTTGCGTCGGAGCCGTCCGCGACGGTCACGGTGCGCCGGGTGTCGCCGCCGACCGGCACCTCGGCGTGGTCGAGCCCGGCGGCGGCCAGGTCGGCCCGGACGGTGCCCCCCGTGGGGCCGCCGAGCGGCAGCACGCAGCGGACGGGCCGCCCCAGCGCGGCGAGCACCCGGGCCACGTTGACGCCCTTGCCGCCCGCCTGGGCGGCCACGTCGGAGACCCGGTGGCTGGCGTGCGGGCGGAAGCCGGGGACGGTGTAGGTGACGTCCAGCGCCGGATTCGGCGTGACGGTGAGGATCACGGTGGGCGCCCCCGGGGTGCTCGTCGCTGCGGGTCGGACCAGTCGGTGGAGCCCGGCCGAGTTCGAATGAATTCGAATGAACGAAGTTGCGTGATCATATCGAGGTTCGCGCAGCTTCGAGCAAATTTGGGGGATTTGTGAACATCCGGAGCGTGGCTCCGGCCGTGGCTCCGGCCGTGGTTCCGGCCGTCAGTCGAGCGACTCCAGGGCGGTGCCCAACCGGTGCGCGGCGGTGGCGAGCCGGGCGGGCGTCTCGGCGGCGGCCAGGCTGACCCGGGCCCGCGGCGCGGGCTCGGCGGTGAAGTAGTTCGGGCCGGGGGAGAGGGCGACGCCGTGCCGCAGCGCGGCCGCGGCGAACAGCGCCGGATCGGCCCCGGCAGGCAGCGGCAGCCACAGGTGGAAGCCGCCGCGGGGCAGCCGGGCCGGCAGCAGGGCGGGGGCGTGCCGGGCCAGGGCGGTGCCGAACAACTGCCGACGCTCGGTCAACTCCCTTGCCAGCGACCGCAGATGACGCGACCAGTCGGGGGAGGTGACCAGTTCCAGGGCGGCCTCCTGGAGCGGGCGGGGCACGAAGAACGAATCCACCGCCTGGACGGAGCGCAGCCGGGCCAGCGCCGGCCCCCGGGCCACCAGCGCCCCCACCCGCAGGCTCGGCGAGGCCGCCTTGGTCAGCGAACGGACGTGCACCACCGTGCCGTCCGGGTCGTCCGCGGCCAGCGGCGGCGGCAACTCGCCCGCGTCGGCGTGCGCCAGCAGCCGGGCGAAGTCGTCCTCCACCACGAACGCCCCCGCCCGCTTCGCCGCCGCCAGCACCGCCCGCCGCCGCTCCGCGGGCAGAACGGCGCCGGTCGGGTTCTGGAACAGCGGCTGGCAGACGAACAGCCGGGCCCCCGAGGCCGCGAACGCCTCGGCCAGCCGCTCCGGGAGCACCCCGTCCGCGTCCACCGGCACCGGCACCGGCCGCAGCCCGGCCGCCCGGGCGATCGCCAACACGCCCGGATAGGTCGGGGACTCCACCAGCACCGGCGCACCCGGCGGGGCCAGCGAACGCAGCGCGCAGGTCAGCGCGCTCTGCCCGCCCGCCGTCACCAGCACCTCCGCCGCCGTCACCCCGCCGCCCACCTCGCGGGCGAACCACCCGCGCAACTCCGGCAGCCCCTCCAGCGGCGGCCGCCCCCACGCACCCGGACGGCGGGCGGCCCGGCCCAGCGCACCCGCCAGCGCCCGCTCCGGCAGCAGCGAGGCGTGCGGATAACCGCTGTTCAGGTCGACCACCTCCGGCGGGGCCATCGCCAGCGCGGCCAGCACCCCCGAGGCGTCCACCACCCGGGCGGGCGGCGCCCCCGCCTCCGCGCTCAGCGCCACCTCCTGCCAGGAGAAGTCCCCCTGCACGGCGGGCGCGGGCCGCGGCTCGGCCCGGAACACCCCGGCCCCCGGCCGGGACACCACCACGCCCTCCGCGACCAGCTCCCGGATCGCCCGCGACACCGAGACCGGACTGACCCGGTAGCGCTCCACCAGCTCCCTGCTACTGGGGATCCGCTCCCCCGGCGAGTAGCGCATCACGGTGGCGCGCAGCGCGTCCGTCAGCTCCTGCACGCTCATTCGTGAGCCCTTCCGGCGGGTGGGCGGCAACTGCTACCGTCCTGTATGTCAGCACAGAATAGCGCTACTGGAATCCGCCCGATAGCGGTCGGCCCGGCCGGACCGCTCGGTTCGCTCGGCGGCACCGCGCAGGCCGCCCTCGGCGTGCTCTCCTTCTCGTTCAGCTTCCCCGCCACCGCCTGGGCCCTCGAAGGCTTCGGGCCCTGGACGGTCACCGGCCTGCGCGGCGTCCTCGCCGCACTGCTGGCCGGTACCTGCCTGCTCGCCACCGGCGCCCGCGTCCCGCCCCGCTCCGCGTGGCCCGGCCTGGCGGCCGTCGCGGTGGGCTGCGCGGTCGGCTTCCCGCTGCTGTCCACGCTCGCGCTGCGGCTCTCCTCCACCGCGCACTCCGCCGTCGTGATCGGCCTGCTGCCACTGGCCACCGCCGCCGTCGGCGCGCTGCGCGCCGGGGCGCGGCCCCCGCGCGCGTTCTGGCTCGCCGCGACGGCCGGGGCGGCCGTCGTCCTCGCCTTCACCGTCCAGCAGAGCGGCGGCGCGGGCCTGACCACCGCCGACCTGTACCTGTTCGGCGCACTGCTGCTCTGCGCGTTCGGCTACGCGGAAGGCGGACGGCTGGCCCGCGACCTGCCCGGCTGGCAGGTGATCGCCTGGGGCGTGGTCGCCGCCCTGCCCGTCACCGCGCTCACCGGCGCACTCGCCCTCACCACCGAGCCCGTGCACTGGAACTGGCACGGCCTCACCGGCCTGGCCTACCTGGCGGCCGTCTCGCAGTTCGGCGGCTTCGTGGTCTGGTACCGGGGCATGGCCGCGATCGGCGTCCCCCGCGCCAGCCAACTCCAACTCGCCCAACCCCTGCTCACGCTCTGCTGGGCAGTCCTGCTGCTCGCCGAGACCCTGCCGGTGACTGCTGTGCCTGCTGCGCTTGCGGTGGTCGGGTGTATCGCGGTCACTCAGCGGGCGGGTCGTGGGGGGAGGTAGGGGGGCGCCTGGGCGGCGGGCCGGGGGCGGGGGAGGGGGCCGGTTCTGCTGCTCGCCGAGACCTTGCCGGTGGCTGCTGTGCCTGCTGCGTTCGCGGTGGTCGGGTGTATTGCGGTCACTCAGCGGGCGGGCCGTGGGGGGAGGTAGGGGGGATGCCTGGGCGGCGGGCTGGGGGCGGGTCCTGCTGCTCGCCGAGGCCCTGCCGGTGGCTGCTGTGCCTGCTGCGCTTGCGGTGGTCGGGTGTATCGCGGTCACTCAGCGGGCGGGGCGTCGGGCGAGGGGTCAGTTCTCGTGCTCGAGCCAGTAGTAGAGCTGTTCTCCGGCGGCGGCTGCTCGGCGGGCCAGGGGGGTCAGGGTGGGGAGGGCGATGAGGGCCGGGGTGGGTGGGGTGTGGCCGTGGGGGCGTAGGGCGAGGAGGGCGGGGGTGGGGGTTTCGGCGAGGAGGTCGCGGGCGGTGGGGGTGAGTTGGTGGGTCCAGGGGCCGGTGGTCCAGGGGTCGCCGGGGATGGTGAAGCAGTGCGGGCGCCGGGCGGAGGGCCAGACGGTGTGGTCGATCAGGTCGGTGCCGGGGCGGGTGAGGACCAGTTCGTCCAGGAGTTCCAGGACGTCGCCCGGGTCGGCGCCGACCGGGCGCAGGGTCTCGAAGGCGGTGGCCGGGTCGTGCAGGGCCGGGCCGGCGGCGAAGGCGGCTCGGACGGCGTCGGGGCCGGGGGCCCGGAAGAAGGCGTACATGTGGGGGCTCATTCGGTGAGGGCGCAGTACAGGTGCTGGTCGTCCTTCTTGGCGCGACGGGCCAGGACGCCCAACTGGTGGATCAGCCGCATGAGTTCGATCCGTTCCACGTTCTTCACCTCGTCGGTGCGGCCCCACTGGGTGGTGAGCTGGGGCAGCCGCCGGCGTTCGATGCCGGCCAGCGCGTCGCGGGTCTCGTCGGAGAGTTCCACCACCCAGGGGCCGGTCATCCACGGGTCGTCGAGGTCGACGGCGGTGCTCGGGGCCTCGGGGTGCCAGGGTTGCAGGCCGGTCGGCCACACCGAGCGGTCCGGGCCGTCCTTGACCGGGGAGCCGCCGCGCAGCGCGGCGACCAGGTGCGGCAGCACCACGGTCGGGTCGATGCCCCGGGCCTGGACCGACTCGAAGGACTCGGCGGGCGGGCGCTCCCCGCGTTCCATCACCTTCCGCACGGCTGCCTCGTCGGCGGCCCGGAAGTAGTCGGTCCGCAGCTCCATGTCGCACGCTCCCCATCGTTCGGCAAGGCGCCCAGTGCATCACAGTCGGGGCCGGGACGGGTACCGGGTCGCCGTCCTGTGATCTGTCTCCCACGTGCCAAAGGGGTGTTCCGGCGGGGAAGTTCGCGCACTAGCTTTCGTCCGTGAGCCCGTCACCGCCGCCTTCGCCACTGCCGTCACCGTCGCCTTCACCGCCGTCGCCCGCGTCGCCGGAGGCCGCCGGACGCCGTCCGGTGAACCGTCCGCTGCGCGTCCTGCTGGGGGCGTCCGTGCTGGCCAACACCGGGGACGGCGTGCTGCGGATGGGCCTGCTGCTGGTGGTGGCGCACCTGACCGGTTCGGTGGACGCCTCCTCGCTGGTGATGGCGGTGACCACGGTGCCGTGGCTGCTGTTCGGGATCCCCGCCGGGATGCTGGCCGACCGGGTCAGCCGGAAGGCGGCGATGGTGGTCGCGGACGGGGCGCGGGCGGTGCTGATCCTGGCGATCGGGGCGGCCGCCTGGGCCGGGGTGCTGTCGCTGCCGCTGCTGCTGGCCCTGGCGTTCCTGGTGGGCGTGGCCGAGACGGTGTTCAACACCAGTGGCGAGACCGTGCTGCCGACCGTCGTCCCGGCCGCGGAGCTGACCCGGGCCAACGGGCAGCTCGCCACCACCGTCCGGGTCACCAGCCAGTTCGTCGCCCCGGCGCTGGCGGGCTGGCTGACCGCGCTGGCCGCCCCCGTGACCTTCCTGGTCGCGGGGGCGGGCTACCTCGGCTCGATGCTCCGGCTCACCGCCCTGCCGCGCGGCGTCGGCCGCGTCCCGCCACCGGCGCGGCCGGTCGAAGGGGCGCGACAGGTCGAACGGGTGCGGCTGTGGACCGGGCTGGCGTTCCTGGCGCGGCACCGGGTGATCCGGATGATCACCGTCGCGGGGGTGCTCACCACGCTCGCCAACACGTCCTTCCTGGCGCTGTTCGTGGTGTACGCGACCACCGGTCCGCTGCACCTCGGCGACGCGGGCTACGGGGTGCTGCTCAGCTCGGTCGGCGTCGGTACGGCGATCGGCTCGCTCACCGCGCACCGGGCCGAACGCCGGTTCGGCACCGCGCCGGTGCTGTGCGCGACCCGGCTGGGCTGGGGGCTGATGTTCGTCGCGCCGGTGTTCCTGCGCGGGGTGCCGCTGTTCGCCGCGATGACCGCGGGCAGCTGCCTGGGCGGCATGTGGGGCGTGCTCACGGTGTCGATCCGGCAGCGGTTGACGCCGGCCCGGGTGCGCGGCGCGGTCGGCGGCGCCTACCGGGCGGTGATCATGAGCGCGATGCCGGCCGGCGCGGGCGTGGGCCTGCTGCTGCAGCGGGTGTTCGGCACGCCCGGCACCTTCCTGCTGTTCGGTGCTGCGATGGTGCTGCTGGCCGTCCCGGTCTGGCTGGCTGTCACCGCCGACCAGTCGGAGCTACCGGAGCTACCGGAGCTACCGGACCGGCGGGAAGGTGAGCCGGAGGGGGAGCGGGCGGGGCGGCGCCCCCGCACAAGGCGC
>NZ_JBHUWH010000051.1:0-27388 GCF_042670125.1 Kitasatospora sp. NPDC057198
ATGCTCGACCTGATCCGGATCGAGGAGACCGCCGCGCTGAGCGCCGGCTCCGACACCGAACCCGCCCGGCGCCGCCGCTCCATCCGGGCCATCGCCCAGGTGGTGCCGGGCCGGCTGCGCAAGCGGGCCCCGCGCGGCGCCCGCCGGACCGCGCTGCTGGCCGGCGCGGCGGTGGTGGCGCTCGGCGTCATCGGCACCGCGGTCGGCGTCGCCGCGAGCGGGGACGACCGCCCCGGCGACCGCGGCGGCAACTCGGCCGAGGACCTGCCCCCGCTCGACCCCGGCACCAGCCCGCGCGCCACCCCGCCCGCCACCACCCCGTCCGACAGCCCCTCCGCCACCGGCAGCCCCGGCGCCGGCGACAGCCCGAGCCCCTCCGCCAGCACCTCGGCCTCCAGCAGCGCCTCCGGCACCCACAAGCCGAGCGGCACACCGAGCACGACGGCCACCACGACGAAGGCGGGCACCGGCGGGACGACCGGCGGCGGCACCGGCGGCACCGGGACGACGGGCGGCGGTACGAGCGGCGGCGGCACCGGCGGGACGACGACCGGTGGCACGACGGGCGGCACCACCGGCGGGACGACGACCGGCGGCAGCGCCGGTGGCACGACGGGCGGCGGTACGACCGGCAGCACGACCGGCGGGACCACCACCGGCGGGACGACGACCGGTGGCAGCACCGGCGGTACGACCACGGGCGGCGGCACCGGCGACACCACGGGCGGCGGCACCGGCGGCAGCACGGCCGGGACGACCGGCGGTGCCACCGGAGGGACGCCCACCACCGGCGGCACCACCGGCGGCACGCCCACCACCGGCACCTGAACGCAGGGCCGGTGACGGCCCGTCAGCGTTCCAGCAGTTGCTCCAGGCCGATGTTCCCGCGGGCGAGGGTGCGGGCCCAGGCGGCCCAGGCCGGGCGGGAGAGCAGGGTGTCCAGCGGGTCGGGGGCGTCCGGGCCGAGGGCGCGGTGCAGGAGGCGGCGGGCGGTGCCCAGGGAGGCGGAGCGGGCGAGGAGCCAGCTCTCGGCGGCGTCCAGCCCGCCGGCGGCGAGTTCGGCGCGCAGCGGGGCCACCCAGCCCTCGGCCCACCGGTCGGCCCGTTCGGCTTCCGGGACCTCGGCCAGTACGGGGGCCAGCGCGGCGGCCAGGCGGCGGGCCAACTCCTCGCCGGAGGTGGTCAGTTCCGGGTACTCCTCGCGGAAGTGCGCCCAGTCGGCGCCGCCGGTGTCCGGCTCGGCGCCGGGTACGGACTCCGGCCCGGGCGGGGCCTCGGCCAGCCACGCCTCGCCGCCGGTGAACACCTCGCGCAGCACCCCGTACCGCAGCGGGGTGGACTCGGCGAGCAGCACCGCGTCGTACAGGTCCTTGGGCTGCGGGTAGCTGTCGGTGGCCAGCCACAGCAGCTTCCAGGCCAGCGAGAGCTCCCGCCCGGCGACGCGCAGCACCGCGCCCGGGGCGGCCTCCAGCGGCTCGGGCGGCAGCGGCAGGTGCTCGGTGAAGAC
Organism: Kitasatospora sp. NPDC057198; assembly: GCF_042670125.1. Lineage (NCBI taxonomy): Bacteria > Bacillati > Actinomycetota > Actinomycetes > Kitasatosporales > Streptomycetaceae > Kitasatospora > Kitasatospora sp. NPDC057198. The sequence continues at coordinate 1,508 of NZ_JBHUWH010000051.1, forward strand.
GAAGTCCAGCTGGATGCCGCCGCCGGGCAGCCCGTCGGCCGTCCAGGGCAGCAGCAGGCGGCGGCCCGGGACGCGCTCGTACGTCCAGATCTCCTCGTCGACGGCCTCGCCGGGCAGGAAGCGGACCGGCCCGGCGGTGGGGACGGCGGCGGTCAGCTCGCGCAGCAGTTCGGCGGTGCGCGGGTCGTCGGGCGTCCAGTCGGCGGGGGTGAGGACGAAGTCCAGGTCGCCGGGTTCGCGGGCGGCGGCGCCGAACCAGGCGCGCAGCACGACCGAGCCGCGCAGCACCAGGTGGTCGGCCCAGCGGGAGGCGGCGACGGCGGACAGCACGGCGTCCATCGCGGTGCGGCGGGCGGCCAGCCAGGCGGCGGCCAGCGCCGGGTCGGCGTAGCGCGGGTCGGCGGTCCGGTAGGCGCTGAAGTACTGCTTGAGCGACGGGTCGAAGACCGCGATCTGCCGGGCCCGGCCGTCCCCGATCGGACGGAACGTCAGCGGCAGCTCCTCGGGGAAGCGGCGGGCCAGCTCGTCGGCGTCACGGGCCTCGTTCACGGCAGCTCCCCGGTCGGGACGGCGTCGATCCAGCCCTCGTCCAGGGCGAGCGCCGAGTCGTGCACCACGTACTCGCGCTCGGCCTTCAGCGGCGGCAGGCCGGCGGCGGTGAGCGCGGCGGTCAGGCGCTCCAGGCGGGCGCCGGCGGTGGCCAGGCCGACCCGGTGGCAGCGCTGGGTGACGAAGTACTGGCGGTGGCCGCCGGGTTCGGTGCGGCGGGCGTTCCAGGAGACGTGGGCGCCGTGCCCGGCGGCGGCCCGGACCAGCGTCTCGCGCGGGGTGCCGGGGTCGGTGCGGACCTTCACGTGGTGCTCGAAGTAGTGCGCGGGGTCGGCGAGTTCGGCCTCGGCGTCGGTGCGCGGCACGCCCGGCGTCCAGGGCGCGGCCTCGATCTTGACCCGGACGGGCGTGAACCCGGCGGCCCGCAGCCGGCCCGCCTCGGCGGCGGCCCGGCGGTGCTGCGCGGCCAGCGTGCCCTCGGTGTGCCAGGACAGCATCGGCTGCGAGGGGTGCCGGCCGCGGGCCAGCAGGATGTGGGTGAACTCCAGTCCGTGCGCGGCCGCCCAGCGGGCCAGCTCCCCGGCCTCGGCCGGGGCCAGCGTCAGGTGGGTCTCGTACGGGCCGACCCCGGTGGTGCTTCGAACGGGCATGCGGGGATTGTCGCAGCCGGGTGCGACCGCGCGGCCGGAGGGCTCAGAACAGCTTGAGCTTGTCGTCGTCGATGCCGCGCAGCTCGTCGTAGTCGAGCACCACGCAGCCGATGCCCCGGTCGGTGGCCAGCACCCGGGCCTGCGGCTTGATCTCCTGGGCGGCGAAGACGCCCTTCACCGGGGCGAGCAGGGGGTCCCGGTTGAGGAGCTCGAGGTAGCGGGTGAGCTGCTCGACGCCGTCGATCTCGCCGCGGCGCTTGATCTCCACGGCGACGGTGGTGCCGTCGGAGTCCCGGCAGAGGATGTCGACCGGGCCGATCGGGGTCGGGTACTCGCGGCGGATCAGCTGCCAGCCGGAGCCGAGCACCTCCATCCGGTCGGCCAGCAGCTCCTGCAGGTGGGCCTCCACGCCGTCCTTGATCAGGCCCGGGTCGACGCCCAGCTCGTGCGAGGAGTCGTGGTGGACGTCCTCCAGGGTGATGATCAGCTTCTCGCCGGCCTTGTTGGTGACCGTCCACACGCCGTCCGCCTCCTTGAGGGAGCACGGCGGCGACATCCAGTTCAGCGGCTTGTAGGCCCGGTCGTCGGCGTGGATGCTGACGCTCCCGTCGGCCTTCACGATCACCAGGCGCACGGCGGAGGGCAGATGTGCAGCGAGGCGGCCCGCGTAGTCCACGGTGCACTTGGCGATGACAAGACGCATGGGGACAAGCCTAAGGCCCGCCGGGAGTGCCCCGGTCCGTGTTCGATTCCGGGGCCCCGGCGGACCGCCCCGGCCCGGTGGGGCCCAGGGGCCGGAATCCCGAGACAGCCGGTCCGGCCGGGCCGGGTGCGGGAGCCGTTTGAAGCGAGTGCGCGCACGGCGGGTGTCGGCCGGGCGGGAGGGGCGAAGCATGGTGACCGCACGGCTGCGCCCCGTGAGGGGCACCAGCTCGGCGCGGTGGGTTGGGACACGTCGGATTCCGGCCAATCTCGCCCCGGAAGGGGCGTTCCGGGCGGCAATCCACCGATTCACCAACCCGGGTGAGGGGGGGCCTGCCACGCTGGTCTGACCCCCGGGGCCGAACCCGACGCGCGGCGTCCACCGATCCGCCGCACCGTCACCACTCGAACAACGCGCGCGGTTCACCCGCACACCCGTCCCAGCACTCCCAGCACCTCCCAGTACCTCCCAGCACCCACAGCGCCACCCTCACCGCACCACCCCAGCACACCGGCACCACCGCCCCGGCGATCCCGCCGGAGCGGACCGCGAGAGGAGAACCCATGTCGCTCGACGTCTCACCGGCCCTGTTGGAGAAGGCCGAACGAGGCGAGGTCGACGAGCGGGAGTTCGTCGACTGTGTCCGCACCTCGCTGCCCTACGCCTGGGACATGATCAGCTCGCTGGTCGCCCAACTCAAGGTCGACGGAACCGACTTCGCCGACAACGACGTGCCCCCGCCGAGCGAGCGGGAGCGCGGCCAACTGCTCCGCGCGCTGGCCAGCGACGCGATCCGGGGCGCCCTGCAGCGGCACTTCGGCGTCCGGCTGGCGTTCCAGAACTGCCACCGGGTCGCGGTCTTCGCCCCCGGCCCCGACACCGAGGCGCGGCTCGCCCGCTTCACCTCGATCCGGGGCCAGCTGCTCAACCAGTCGCCGGAACTGCGCGACTGCTGACCCGGCGTCAGCACACCGCGCCGCACGCGCCCGCTGACGCGCCGTCAGCGCCCGCGTACGGCCGCCGAACGCGGGCCCCCCGGTCTCCAAGTGCCCGGGGCGGCCCGCGGCCGCGCCAGGGCCCCCGCAGGGCCCTCAGGACAGCTGCGGCAGCACCTCCGTGCCCAGCCGGGCCAGGTTGTGCAGCGTCGCCGCCGTGTCGCCCGAGCCCTCGGCGAGCAGCGCGAAGCGCCGGATGCCGGTGCGCTCCGCCGTCGCCAGCAGCCGGTCCGCGCACTGCCGGGGCGTGCCCACCGGGTGCAGGTCGCACAGCAGCTCGGTGTACGCCCGCGGGTCGCGCATCGAGCGCTCCCGGCCGTCCACCGTGCGGTGCGCGCCCAGGCCGTGCGCGAAGAAGTCCGGCATCGTCCGCAGCAGGCCGGCCCGCGCCGCCCCCGCCCGGTCGTCCACCTGCGCCACGCCCGCCGCCACGTGCTCCCGCTCCACCCGGGCCAGCTGCTCCTCGCCGCGCCCCGCCGCCCGCCAGGCCGCCCGGTACGCCGCCAGCATCTCCCGCTTGTCCTCGTCGCCCGAGTGCATGCCCAGCAGCATCGGCAGGCCCCGCTCGGCGGCCGTCCGCACCCCGCCCGGCGAGGTGCAGGCCACCACCACCGGCGGGCCCGACCGGGCCGGCTGCGCCTCGTCCTGGCGCTGGCGCGGGATCACCGCGCCCTCCAGGCCCAGCCAGCCCGCCAGGTCCGCCCGCCGGGCCGGCTCCGCGGCCCGCGGCACCACCGCCACCTCCGGGAACGCGAACTGCTGCCCCGCCGCCCCCACCCGGGCCCCGCGCAGCCAGCGCAGCAGCAGGTCCAGGCGCTCCGGGAAGCCCCGCTCGTACGCCTCCAGGCCGCCGCCGAACACCGCCAGGTCGATCCACGGCCCGCCGCGCCCCACGCCCAGGGTGAACCGGCCGCCCGAGGTCAGGTGCAGCAGCGCCGCCTGCTCGCCCAGCGCCACCGGGTGACGGGTGCTCAGCACGCTCACCGCCGTCCCCACCCCGATCCGCCGGGTGCGGCCCAGCAGCATCGCGGCCAGCGTCGCCGCGTCCGGGCAGACCCCGTACGGCACGAAGTGGTGCTCGGCCAGCCACACCGCGTCCAGGCCCGCCCGCTCGGCGGCCACCGCCGCCGAGACCGTCCGCTCCAGCGCCTCGCCGTGGCTCTGGCCGGGGAACTGCGCCGACAGCAGGAAGGCGCCGACCCGGAGCGCGTCCGTGCCGGCGCCCGGCGCCTGCTCGGCGGCGGCCCGCTCGGCCGGCACCACCCCGGCGCCAACCGTCCGCGGGGCGGCCGAGCGGACTCCGGGCCGGGGGGTGGTCTTCGTCATGGGGTGCCTCCATCGGTGCCGCGCAGGGTCGCGGGCCCCGCCGTGTCACCACGTGAGTAACCCATGTCATGTGCCAATGGCACGCGGAACCCCCGATTTCCCCGGGTGGAGGGTGGAATACCCCCGAAACCCCGGCGCCCGCACCGCCCGCCGTGCTAATGGGGCCCGCGGGGGCGGTGGGACGGCGGTCGGCCCCCGGGGCACAACGCGACGGGGGGCCGCCCGGTCACGGCCGGGCGGCGCGGCACTCCCGGCCCGCGGCCCCGGCCCGCCCCGTACCCTGGAGGCACGCCACGCCAGGTCACGCCGAGGGAGAGGGAGCCCGTGTCACCCCGCCGCAACCGGATCGACAAGCCCGAGGAGCGCGGCAGCGCCGCACCGATGGGGAGCTCGCTGCGCCGGGTGGAGGCGTACCGGGGCGAGGACTGGGTGGTGCAGACCGTGGCCGGGACGGCCGGGCGGTACTACCGGTGCCCCGGCTGCGACCAGGAGATCCCGCCCGGCGTCGGCCACCTGGTGGCCTGGCCCGACCACGGCGGCGGCGTGGACGACCGGCGGCACTGGCACCGGGCCTGCTGGGGAGCGCGGGAGCGCCGCGGCTCCAACATCCAGCGGGGCCGCGGCGCTCCGAAGTACTGACGGCGGATCAGGCGTCGCGCTTCTTCAGGACGAGGTAGCCGCCGAGCAGCGCCGCGGCCGTCCAGGCCGCGCAGATCAGCAGGCCGGCCCACGGCCCGTACGGCAGGTCGTCGGTCGGGACGACCTGGGTGATGGCCGAGCCCGTCTGGTCCGGGAAGTACTTGATCCAGTCCTTCACCACAGGGACGATCGACAGGATCGGCGAGATCAGCATGATGAACGGCACCAGGATCGCCAGCGCCAGGATCTGGTGCCGCACCATCACCGTGACGCCCGCCGAGAGCAGGCAGAGCAGGGTCAGGTAGAGCGCGGTGCCGAACACCGCCCGCAGCACGTGCTCCGAGCCCAGCGAGGTGGAGAGCCCGCCGCCGAGCGCGGCCTGGCCGATGAAGAAGGTGACGAACACCGTCACCAGCGAGGCGGCCAGGGCCAGTGCGCCCAGCACGGCGGTCTTCGCCGCCAGCAGGGTGCCGCGCTGCGGGACGGCGGCCAGCGAGACCCGGATCATGCCGCTGCTGTACTCGTTGCCGACGGCCAGCACGCCGAACACCACGATGGCGAGCCGGCCGAAGTTGACGCCGATGAACGAGATGGCGGTGGCGTCGAACGGCCTGTCGCCGTTCTCGGTGAAGTCCGAGACGTTGTTCCGGGCGACCAGGCTGATCGCCAGGCCCAGCGCGACGGTGATCAGGAAGACCGAGACCAGCGACCAGACGGTGGAGCGGACGCTGCGGATCTTGGTCCACTCGGACTGCGCGACGGCGGGGAACGCGGCCATCTCAGCTCTCCTTTCCGGACTTGCGCTCGTTCCAGCCCGCACCCCAGACGGGCGGCTGCTCGGGGGCCGCCCCGGCCCCCATGTGGTACTCCACCGAACTCGCGGTCATCTGCATGAACGCCTCCTCCAGCGACGCCTGCTGCGGGCTCAGCTCGTGCAGGGTGACGCCGTGCGCGGCGGCCAGCTCGCCGAGCACGACCGGGTCGCCGTCGACCACCTCCCAGGCGCCGTCCGGCCCGGCCTCGGCGGTCAGACCGGCGCCGTGCAGGGCGTTCAGCAGCTGTTCCTGGTGCGGGGTGCGCAGCCGGACGGCCGAGCGGGAGTTGCGCTTGATGAACTCGGCCATCGGCAGGTCGGCGAGCAGCCGGCCGCGGCCGATCACCACCAGGTGGTCGGCGGTCAGCGCCATCTCGCTCATCAGGTGCGAGGAGACGAAGACGGTGCGGCCCTCGGCGGCCAGCCGCTTCATCAGGTTGCGGATCCACAGGATGCCCTCGGGGTCGAGCCCGTTCACCGGCTCGTCGAACATCAGGGTCCGCGGGTCGGCCAGCAGCGCGGAGGCGATGCCCAGGCGCTGGCCCATGCCGAGCGAGAAGCCGCGGGCGCGCTTCTTCGCCACCGCGGTCAGGCCGACCAGGTCGAGCACCTCGTCGACCCGGGCGCGCGGCACCCGGTTGGACTGCGCCAGCCACAGCAGGTGGTCGTACGCGGTGCGGCCGGGGTGGACGGCCTTGGCCTCCAGCAGGGCGCCGATCTTCCGCAGCGGGTCCTGGATCTCGGCGTAGCGCCTGCCGTCGATGGTGACCTCGCCGCCGGTCGGGCGGTCCAGGTCGAGGATCATCCGCATGGTGGTGGACTTGCCGGCGCCGTTCGGGCCGAGGAAGCCGGTCACCACGCCCTCCGGGATCCGGAAGCTCAGATCGTCGACGGCCAACTTGTCGCCGTAACGCTTCGTCAGGTGGTGCAACTCGATCATCTGCCGCTCCTTGGTCTCCCGCCAGGTTATGGCAAAAAGCGGATGAATCGGACAACCTGCGCTCGGGGTGCACCCGCCGGGCCCTACGGTGGAACCATGACCTCGCCCAGCGCGCCGGCCGTCCGCGAGAACGGCACCGGCACCCCGCTCGTCCTGTTGCACGCCTTCCCGCTCCCCGCGCGGATGTGGGAGGTCCAACTGGAGCGCGTCCCCGGCCCGGCCGGGGACGACGCCCGGGTGATCGCACCGGACCAGCGCGGCTTCGGCACCGCCCCGCTCGGCGACCTCCCCCCGTCGCTGGACACCGCCGCCGACGACCTGCTCGCGCTGCTGGACGGCCTCGGCGTCGAGCGCGCCGTGCTGGGCGGCCTGTCGATGGGCGGCTACGTGGCGATGGCCTTCGCCCGCCGCCACCCCGAACGCCTCGCCGGGCTCGTCCTCGCCGACACCAAGGCCACCACCGACACCGACGCCGCCCGCGCCAACCGGGAGCGCGTCGCCACCACCGTCCTGGAACGCGGCAGCGTCGACCTGCTGCTCGAGGAGCGGATGGCGGAGAACCTGCTCGCCCCCGGCACCGACCCCGAACTCACCGGCGCCGTAAGGAAGATGATCGCCGAGGCGAGCCCGGCCGCGGTCGCCTGGGCGCAGCGCGCGATGGCCGCCCGCCCCGACTCGCTGGACGAACTGGCCGCCCTGGAGGTGCCCGCCGCGGTCATCGTCGGCGAACTCGACACCGTCACCCCGCTGAGCGAGGCCCGGATGATGGCCGAGGCGCTCTCCGACGCCGAACTGACCGTCATCCCGGCCGTCGGCCACCTCTCCTCGCTGGAGGCCCCCGAGACCTTCAACGCCGCCGTCCGGGCCCTGCTCAAGCGCGTCAAGTGACCGTCGAGTGATTGTCGAGTGACCGCGGGAAAGCCGAAGGGGCCCAGAGCGCGAGCTCCGGGCCCCTTCGGGCACTTCAGGACTTCAGCGGTGTCCCGACAGGGCGGTCAGGCGGTCAGCGCGACTGCTGGGCCGGCACGCCCAGCGAGTCGTCGGTCGGCAGCGTGGCCGCCGCGACCGCCGCACCGGTCAGCGTGGCCAGCATCTCGCGGACGTTGGTCAGCTGCGCGTTGATCGAGTCGCGGCGGTTGGTGAGCGCCGCCAGCTCGCGCTCCGACTCGCTGCGGACCCGGTCGGCCTTGGCGTTGGCGTCGGCCACGATGTCCTCGGCCTGGCGCTGCGCCGTCTCGATGGTCTGGCGGGAACGGCGCTCCGCGTCGGTGCGCAGCTTCTCCGCCTCCAGGCGGAGCTGCTCGGCGCGGTGCTCGATCTCGGCCAGCCGCTTCTCGGCCTTGGCCTGACGGGCCGCCAGGTCGCGCTCGGACTGCTCCCGGCGCTTGGCCAGGTTGGTCTCGAACTCCAGGGCGGCCTGCGCGGCCTTGGTGCGGGTCTCCTCGAAGAGGGCGTCCGCCTCCTCGCGCTTGTTCTGCGCGTCCTTGTTGGCCTCGGCCCGCAGCTGCGCCGCGTCCGACTTGGCCTTGTCGACGATCCGCAGGCCCTCGTCCTCCGCCTTGGCCTTGCGGTCCTTGGCGTAGTTCTCGGCCTCGGTGCGGACCTGCTGCGCGGCGGCCTCGGCGAGCTCGCGGTGCTGCTCGGCGGCGCGGTGCGCCTCGTCGCGCAGGTCCTTGGCCTCCTCCTCGGCGAGGCGGAGGATCTTCTCGACGCGGGCACCGAGACCGGCGTACGAGGGCTCCGCGTCGGTGACCGCGGCCTGGGCCGTCTGGGTCTCCAGGTGGAGTTCCTCGATGCGCTTCTCCAGCGCGCTGATCCGGGAGAGCGCGCTGTCTCGGTCGGCCACCAGCTTGGCGATCCGCTCGTCGACCTGGGCGCGCTCGTACCCACGGCGTACCAGGTCGAAGCCGTGCGGGGAGTGACTGTCGCTCATGGGATTTCTGGGCTTCCTGTCGTCAAACCGCTGAGATGGTTGAGGGAATCCTGACACGGTACCGGAGTGTCAACGGCGAAACGCCATTGGTTCGCGGACAATGTCCGCTCAATCGGGTGGCGCGCCCCCGGAACGATTGCCTCCCGATCGCGGAGAGCCCACTCCGGCACCGGCCTTGGGCCCTCCGTCCTTCTTGCTCCCCCCGTTTCCGTGGGCCGACGGAGCGGGGGCCTCGAACGCCTCCAGCGCCGACAGCACGTCCTGGACCCGGGAGATCTCGGTGTTGATGTCCTTGCGCCGGCGGACCAGTTCGTCCAACTCCCGCTGGCCCTCGTCGGTCACGCGCTTGGCCTCCGAGCGGGCCTCGGCGAGCAGCCGCTCCGCCTCCTCGGCGGCCAGCCGCAACTGCTCCTCGGCGTCCGAACCGGCCCGCCGCACCCGCTTCTCGGCCTCCTCGTCGGCGCGCTTGAGCCGGGACGCGGCCTCGTCGGCCGCCGCCTCCAGTTGCTCCTCCGACTCCATCTCGGCGGCCTTGAGCTTCGCCTCCGCCTTGATGATCAGCGCCTCCGCGCGGGTGGTGGAGTCCGCGAGCTTGTTCTCGGCCTCCTTGAGCAGCGACTCGGCCTTGCGCACCGCCGAGATCCGCACCCGGCCCGCCTCCGCGGACGCCTCCGAGGTCAGCTCGGACGCCCGCGACTCGGCCGCCGCGATCAGCTCCGCCGCCCGCTCCTCGGCCTCCGCGACCTGCGCCTGCGCCTGCTCCTCGGCCTCGGTCAGCTGCTCCTGGGCCGCCGTCACCAGCGCGTCCACCCGCTCGCCGGCCGACTTCATCGCCTGGGCGTTCTCCTTGCGGGCCCGCTCGTGCAGCGCCTCGATCTCGGCGTCGGTGCGCTCGCGCAGCTCCTCGGCCCGCTCGCGGATCGCCGTGGAGTCCCGCCGGGCCTCCGACAGCAGCGCATCCGCGTCCGAACGGGCCTTCTCCACCTCGGCCTTGCCCTGCGCCTCGGCCTCCGCGCGCAGCCGCTCCGCCTCCTGGCGGGCCGCCGACACCATCGCGTCGGACTGCTCCTCGGCGGCCGCGGCCACCGCCAGCGCCTCCGACTGCGCCTGCTCGCCGAGCTGCTCGGCGTCCGCGAACGCCCTCTCCAGCACCGACTTCGCCTGCTCGCGGGTCGCCCGGTCGTACGCCTCGGCGGCCTCCCGGGTCTCCCGGTCGAAGGACTCGGCCCGGCCGCGGATGTCCGCGTCGAACTCCTCCGCCAGCGTCCGGGTCGCCAGCGCGTACTCCTCGGCCTCCGAGCGCAGCGCGGCCGCCCGCTCCTCGGCCTCGGACAGCGCCGCCGACGCCAGCTCGTCCGCCTCGGCCAGCGTCCGCTGCGCGGCGGCCTCCGCCTCGGCGCGCTGCTGCTGCGCGAACTCGGCCACGGCGGCCCGCAGTTCACCCGTCTCGCGGTCGGCGGCCGCCCGCAGCTCGCGGTCGTACGCCTCGGCCTGCTCGCGCAGCTCGGCCCGCTCGCGCTCGGCGGCGGCCCGCAGCTCGGCGATCTGGCCGGTGGCCTTCTCGTGCAGGCCCGCCACCGACTGGCGGACCTCGGCGGCCTCCTGCTCGGCCGCGGCCACCAGCTCGGCGGCCCGCGCCTCGCCGTTCGCCCGCAGCTGCTCGGCGGCGTGCTCGGCCCGCTCGCGCAGCTCGGCGGTCTCCCGCTCGGCGGTGGCCCGCAGCTCGCGGTCGTACGCCTCGGCCTGCTCGCGCAGTTCGGCGCTCTCGCGCTCGGCGGTGGCCCGCAGTTCGCGGTCGTACGCCTCGGCCTGCTCGCGCAGTTCGGCGCTCTCGCGCTCGGCGGTGGCCCGCAGCTCGCGGTCGTACGCCTCGGCGGCCTCGCGCAGTTCGCGGTCGTAGGTCTCGGCGGCCTCGCGCTGCTCGGTGCTCTCGCGCTCGGCGGTGGCGCGCAGCTCGGCGGTCTCCCGCTCGGCGGCCCCGCGCAGCTCGCGGTCGTACGCCTCGGCCTCCTCGCGCAGCCGGGTGGCCTCGGCCCGGTCGGCGGCGGCCTCCACGCCCAGCGCCCCGGCCTCCGAGCGGGCGGCGGCGAGGGCCTGCTCGGCCTCGGCGCGCAGCCGCTGCGCGTCCTGCTCGGCCTCGGCGCGGGCCAGCGCGGCGTCCGCCCCGGCGCTCTCGCGCAGCTGGGCGGCGTCGGCGGCCGCGGCCGTGCGGACCTGCTCGGCCTCGCCGTCGGCGGCCTCCCGGATGGCGGCGGCCTCGGCCAGCTTCTCGGCGGTCAGCGCCTGCTCGCGCTCCAGGTCGGCGCGGGCGGCCTCGCGGGCGGCGGCGGCCTCCTCGCGCAGCGCCTCGGCGGCGGACTCGGCCCGCTGGACGACGGCGCGGGCGGCCTCCTCCGCGTCGGCGCGCAGGCTCCGCCCGGCCTCCTCGGCCTCGGCGCGGTGCTGCTCGGCCCACTGGGAGGTGTCGGCACGCAGTGCCTCGGCGGCGGCCTCGGCCTCGGCGCGGACGGTGGCGGCCTCGGCGGCGGCCCGCTCGCGCAGTTCGGCGCCGTGCCGCTCGGCGGCCGTCCGGGTCTCCTCGGCGGCGGCCTCGGCCGCGGCCAGCGTCTCGGTGCGGGCCTGCTCGGCGGCGGCGGTGATCTTCTCGCCCTCGGCACGGGCCCGGGTGAGCGTCTGCTCGGCCCGGCCCTGGACGGCGGCGGCCTGCTCGCGGGCCTCGGCGCGCAGCCGCTCGACCTCCTCGCCGGCGCCGGAGCGCAGCGCGTCCGCGTCGGCCTTGGCGCCGGTCAGCAGCTCCTCGGCCTGCTTCGCGGACTCCTCGATCTGCACGGCGGCCTGCCTGCGGGCCTCGGCCCGGACCCGCTCGGCCTCCGCCTCGGCGGCGGAGCGCTGCTCCTCGGCCTGCTCGCGGGCCTGGGCGGCCTCGGCCTGCATCCGCTCCAGCTGCTCGCGGATCGAGGCGGCGTCCTCCATGGCGGCGTTCTGCGCCTGCTCGACGGCCTCGCGGGCCTGCTCCAGCAGCGTGCCGGCCTCGGCCTTGGCGTGCTCGACCAGCCGCTCGGCCTCGGCGGCGGCCTCGCCGCGGGTCTTCTCGGCGTCGCTGCCCGCCCGGGTGAGCACCTCCTCGGCCTGCTTGGCGGCCCGGGCCAGCCGCAGCGCCGCGTCCTTGGCGCCCTCGGCGCGGCCGGCGTCCTCGGCGTCGGTGCGGATCCGCTCGGCCTCGGCGGCGGCGGCCTCGCGCAGCGCGGCGGCCTCGGCCTCGGCGGCGGCCCGGCGTTCGGCGATCTCCGCCTCGGCCTCGGCGCGCAGTTCGGTGGCGACCGACTCGGCGGCGCCGCGCAGGCGCTCGCTCTCCTCGCGGGCGGCGGCCTTGGCGGCGTCCGCCTCGGCCTGCGCGGTGGCGGCGGCGGAGCGGATCAGCTCGGCCTCGCGGGTGGCGGCGGCGACCATCTTGGCGATCTCGGCGCGGGCGGTGGCGGAGCGCTGCTCGCTGGCGGCGGCGCCGTCGGCGACCTTGCGCTCGGCCTCGCTGGTGGCCTCGGCCTGCAGGCGCTGGGCGGCGGCGGTGGCCTCCTCGCGCATCCGGGCGGCCTCGGCGCGGGCCCGCTCGGTCTCGGCCAGGGCCTCGGCGCGCAGCCGCTCTATCTCGGCCTGGGCGCCGGCCAGGGCGGCCTCGGCGCGCTCCTGGTCGGCGAGGGCCTGCCGCTTGAGGGCGGTGATCTCGGCCTCGGCGGCGGCCAGCTTCTGCTCGGCGGCGGCGTGCGCGTCGGCGAGCTGCTGCTGGGCGGCGGTGAGGGCGGCGGCGCGGTGCTCCTCGGCCTGGGCGCCGGTCTGCTGGGCCTGCTCGGAGGCGGCGCGCAGCAGGCGCTCGGCGTCGGTCTGGGCGCGCAGCAGGGCGGCCTCGGCCTGGGCCTGGGCCTCGCCGCGGGCGGCGTCGACGTCGGCGGCGGTCTGGGCGCGGGCCTGGTCGGCGAGGGCGGCGGCCTCGGCGCGGACGGCGGCCATCATCCGGTCGGCCTCGGCGCGGGCCTCCTGGAGCAGGCGCTGGGCCTCCTGCTCGGTGCCGGCGCGGGTCTGCTCCGCCCAGTTGACGTTCTCGTTGACGTGGCGCTCGGCGGCGGCCCGGAACTCGGCGAGCTCCTCCTCCAGCCGGCGGCGCCGGGCGTTGAACTCGGCCTCGAGCTGGGCGGTGCGCTCGGCGGCCTCGGCCATCATCCGCTGGGTGGCGGCCTGGGACTCGCGCAGCTGGCGCTCGGCGTCCGCGCGCAGCGCCTCGGCCTGCATCTCGGCGTTGCGCAGGAGCTGTTCGGCCTGGCCGGAGACGGAGTCGAAGGCGCGCGGCTGGGCGAGCTGCCGGCGGGCCTCGTGCAGCTTGGCCCGGAGCACCTCCACCTGGTAGGCGAGGTCGTCGGCGTGCTCGACGGTCTTGTCCCGCTCCTTGCGGGCCTTCTCCAGCTCGGCCTCGAACTTGGAGAGGTGATCCTCAACCTCGTAGCGGTCGTAGCCCCGCACTCCGCGGTCCCATCCATCTCCTGGTCGCGTCCTCGACCGGGCCGGTCCGCTCCGTGGTCCACGGGCGGGCCGGTTGGTCCTTGCAATCGCTCCACCGTCCGGGTGGACTCCTGAGCGACATGTTGCCTCTGGAGAATGGTGACAGATCCGAACGGCGACCGTCCGGCCGTGCCCGCGTCGTGGACTCCCCTGCGGTGCGCGGACCGGTGGTACCAGCGCACCTGGGCATTGTAGTGGGAGCCGCTCCCGGGGGAATGGGGGCGAGGTGCTTTTCGGAAGTTACCGACCAGTTCGTTACCGACCGGTCGGCTCCCGTCCGGGCTCCGTACCGCAGCCGGTCAGTGTTCGGACGGATCCGCGGCGGTGACCAGCTCGGTCAGCACGCCGCCGCAGTCCTTGGGGTGCAGGAAGGTGATCCGGGAGCCCATCGAACCGCGCCGCGGCTCCTCGTACAGCACCCGCACGCCCTTGCCCGCGATCGCGGCGGCGTCGCCGTCCACGTCGGCGGTGCCGAAGGCGATGTGGTGCACGCCCTCGCCGTTCTTGGCCAGCCACTTGCCGACCGCCGAGTCCTCCCGGGTCGGCTCCAGCAGCTGCAGGTAGGAGGCGCCGCCGTCCCCGGTGTCGTTGATCTTCAGCATGGCCTCGCGGACGCCCTGCTCCTCGTTGACCTCGGTGTGGAACACCTCGAAGCCGTACGTCGCACGGTAGAACTCGACGGTCCGGTCCAGGTCGAAGCAGGCGATGCCGATGTGGTCGATGCGGGTCAGCACGGTGGCGGTCCTCCGGGGGGATCGGGACGGACGTGGGTGGCACTCAGTGCAGCGCATTCCCGCGGTCGGACGCCAGCGGGGCGCCCTGCGAGTCTGCTCACACGTTTCCTTCCCCCCTCCGGCACGGTGTTCACTGGAGGGTGCCAGTAGCGCTGATCACACCTGCCGGACGGTGACGCAGAGGTGACCGATCAGTACATTGACCGCATCTCCCCACCCTCTGGTCCGACGCGCGAAGGGGCTCGTCCATGACTACTTCTGTGATCGTCGCAGGTGCCCGCACCCCGATGGGGCGGCTGCTCGGCTCGCTCAAGGGATTCTCCGGCGCCGAGCTGGGCGGCTTCGCGATCGAGGCGGCGCTGCAGCGGGCCGGGATCACCGGCGACCAGGTCCAGTACGTGATCATGGGCCAGGTGCTGCAGGCCGGCGCGGGACAGATCCCGGCCCGGCAGGCGGCGGTCAAGGCCGGCATCCCGATGAACGTCCCGGCGCTGACCGTCAACAAGGTCTGCCTCTCCGGGCTGGACGCGATCGCGCTGGCCGACCAGCTGATCCGGGCCGGCGAGTTCGACGTCGTGGTGGCCGGCGGCCAGGAGTCCATGACCAACGCCCCGCACCTGCTGCCGAAGTCCCGCGAGGGCTTCAAGTACGGCGCGATCGGGATGCTCGACTCGATGGCCCACGACGGCCTGACCGACGCCTACGAGAACATCCCGATGGGCGAGTCCACCGAGAAGCACAACACCCGCCTCGGCATCACCCGCGAGGTGCAGGACGCCATCGCCGCCGCCTCCCACCAGCGCGCCGCCAAGGCCCAGGCCGACGGCGTCTTCGAGGCCGAGATCGTGCCGGTGCCGATCCCGCAGCGCAAGGGCGAGCCGGTGCTGTTCAGCCAGGACGAGGGCATCCGCGCCGACACCACCGTCGAGGGCCTGGCCAAGCTGCGCCCCGCCTTCGCCAAGGACGGCACCATCACCGCCGGCACCTCCTCGCAGATCTCCGACGGCGCCGCCGCCGTCGTGGTGATGAGCAGGGCCAAGGCCGAGGAGCTGGGCCTGAGCTGGATCGCCGAGATCGGCGCGCACGGCAACGTCGCCGGCCCGGACAACTCGCTGCAGTCGCAGCCGTCCAACGCGATCAGGCACGCGCTGGCCAAGGAGGGCCTGGAGGTCGGCGACCTCGACCTGATCGAGATCAACGAGGCGTTCGCCGCCGTCGCCCACCAGTCGACGCAGGACCTCGGCGTCAGCGCCGACATCGTCAACGTCAACGGCGGCGCCATCGCGCTCGGCCACCCGATCGGCATGTCCGGCGCCCGCGTGGTGCTGCACCTGGCGCTGGAGCTGCAGCGCCGCGGCGGCGGGGTCGGCGCGGCCGCGCTGTGCGGCGGCGGCGGCCAGGGCGACGCGCTGATCGTCAAGGTCCCGGCCCAGGGCTGAGCACCACCCGTCCACCCCGTCCCGCAGTGCCGTGCGAGCGGCCTGCGGGGCGTCCGCCTTTCCGCCGTAGCGCAGCGAGGAGCAGAACCCGATGGCCGATGTGGCGACGCTGGTCGAGCAGGCCCGGCAGGGCCGTCCCCGGGCGGTGGCCCGGCTGATCACCCTGGTGGAGAACGCCGCGCCCGAACTGCGCGAGGTGATGGCGGCGCTCGCCCCGCACAGCGGGCGGGCGTACACGGTGGGCCTGACCGGCTCGCCCGGGGTCGGCAAGTCCACCTCCACCTCGGCGCTGGTCAGCGCCTACCGGCGGCTCGGCAGGCGGGTCGGGGTGCTGGCCGTCGACCCGTCCTCGCCGTTCTCCGGCGGCGCGCTGCTCGGCGACCGGGTGCGGATGCAGGAGCACGCCACCGACCCGGAGGTGTTCATCCGCTCGATGGCCACCCGCGGCCACCTCGGCGGCCTGGCCTGGGCCGCCCCGCAGGCGCTGCGGGTGCTGGACGGGGCGGGCTGCGACGTGATCCTGGTGGAGACCGTCGGCGTCGGCCAGTCCGAGGTGGAGGTCGCCGCGCAGGCCGACACCTCGGTGGTGCTGCTGGCCCCCGGCATGGGCGACGGCATCCAGGCCGCCAAGGCGGGCATCCTGGAGATCGGCGACGTGTTCGTGGTCAACAAGGCCGACCGGGACGGCGCGGACGCCACCGCCCGCGAGCTCAACCACATGCTCGGCCTGGGGGAGTCCCGGCAGGCCGGCGACTGGCGGCCGCCGATCGTCAAGACCGTCGCCGCCCGCGGCGAGGGCGTGGACGAGCTCGTCGAGGCGCTGGAGAAGCACCGCGGCTGGCTCGCCGAGACCGGCGAGCTGGAGGCCCGCCGCCGCCGCCGGGCCGCCCAGGAGGTCGAGGCGATCACCCTGGCCGCGCTGCGCGCCCGGATCGGCGACCTGCGCGGCGACCGGCACCTGGACGCGCTGGCCGGGCAGGTCGCCGCGGGCGAGCTCGACCCGTACGCGGCGGCGGACCGGCTGGTGGCCGAACTGACCTCCTGAGCCCGCCGTCAGCTGAGCCCGCCGTCAGCCCCGGCCGCGGAGCCCGCGCAGGTGCTCGGCGATCGGGGCCAGGGCCGCGTACAGCGCGTCCAGCTGCTCGTCGGTGAGCCGGTCGATGAAGTGCGCGCGGACGCTGCGGACGTGGTCCGGGGCGACCTTGCGCAGCGTCTCCCAGCCGTGCTCGGTCAGGTGCGCGTACAGGCCGCGGCGGTCTCCCGGGCACTCCTGGCGGAGCACCAGGCCGGCCGCCTCCATCCTGGTGATCTGGTGCGAGAGCCGGCTCTTGGACTGCAGGGTGGCGGTGGCCAGGTCGGTCATCCGCATCCGGCGCTCGGGCGACTCGGAGAGCACGACCAGGATCTCGTAGTCGTTGATGGCGAGGTTGTGGGCCTGCAGCTCCCGGCTCAGCTGGTGGTCGAGGAGCTTGCCGACCTCCAGGTGGGCGCGCCAGAAGCGCTGCTCGCGGGCGTCCAGCCAGGGGGTGTCCGCTTCCGCCTCCCGGGCGGAGGGGACCTCGGGCGCTTCGGTCACGGGATCGTTCATGGGACCGAGTATAGTCGAGGTTGTTCAATGTTGTACGAATTCACAACCGGGGTTCCGGATCCGTTTCCCGGCCCGCCGCAACTGCTCCGCCCCCGCACAACCGCCTTCCCCGAAGGGCGACTTGAAACGCACATGTTCAATCCGTGGGCCGGAGCCGAACGGTGACACAGAGTTGGGCATAATCGCGCCCATGACGACCCGGAGCGCGCACTTCCATTCGATAGCCGACGGTATATACGCATGGCAGCCGCAGCAACGCGGTTGGGGCCTGGCCAACTGCGGACTGGTCACCGCCGGGGACACCGCGCTGTGGATCGACACCCCCTACGACCGCACCCTGGCCGGCGAGTTCCTGGAGCGCACCCGCGCCGTGCTGGCCCCCGGCGCCGAGGTCGAGCGGATCGTGGTCACCCACGCCAACGGCGACCACATGTGGGGCGCCGGCGTCCTCCCCGGCGCCGAGGTGATCACCACCCACGAGGCGCTGCACCACATCGCCTACGAGCCCACCCCCGAACAGCAGCACGCCCTGCTGCAGAACCTCGACAAGGACGGCGACACCGGCGCCTACCTGCACGAGCACTTCGGCTGCTTCAACTGGGCCGACACCCCGCCGGTCGTCCCCGACACCGTCTTCACCGGCGAACTCGAACTGCGCGTCGGCGACATCCCGGTGCGGATCAGCAGCCTCCCGCCGGCCCACACCAGCGGCGACCTGATCGTCCACCTCCCCACCCGCTCCACCGTCTTCACCGGCGACGTCGTCTTCGGCTCCACCGCCGAACGGCCCGGCGACCACCCCGTGCACTGGGCCGGCCCGCTCGGCAACATCATCGACGCCGTCGAGCGGCTGCTCGACACCGGCGCCGAGACGATCGTCCCCGGCCACGGCCCGCTGCTCACCCGCGCCGACCTGCGCGCCCACGCCGGCTACCTGCGCTACGTCCGCGACCGCGCGCACGCCCTGCACGCCGCCGGCGTCCCGGCCGCCGAGGCCGCCCGCACCGTCATCGACGAGGACCGCTACCCCGAACTCGGCCTCCCCGAGCGGCTGCTGGTCACCATCGGCACCGAGTACCGGCACCTCGACGGCACCGAGGCGCCCGCCATGCTGGAGGTCGTCGGCCGGATGGCCCAGCTGGCCCGGCAGCGCACCGCCTGAGCCAGCACCGCCCGCGCCCGCCCCCCGCCGCCGGCGACCCCCGCCCCCGCACCGCCGGCGGCTCCCGTTCCCGCACCCGTCCCCGCAGCGACGACTCCCCCCGAGGACCCCATGGTCGAGATCGTGCTCGCCCTGCTGGCCGGCGCCGCCCTGACCGCAGGACCCCTGCTGTGGTCCGTCCGGCGCGCCGTCCGCACCGCCCGCGCCGCCACCCGGCGCGCCGCCGAGACCGACAACCGCGCCCAGGGCGCCGAGGTCCGCGCCAGGGCCGCCGAGCACCGCGCCCGCACCGGCGAGGAGCGCGCCCGCACCGCCGAGGCCCGCGCGCACGCCGCCGAGGCCCGGCACACCCTCGCCGAGGCCCGGTACGCCGCCGCCGTCCGCGAGTCCACCCACCTCGCGCACGAACGGCTGCCCGCCGCCGCCACCGCGCTCACCCACCCCCGCACGCCCGTCCCCGGGCCGCTCGACACCGCCGGCGGCGAGGAACTGCACCGCGCCCTGGACGCCGTGCTCGCCGCCGCCGTCCGTGCCGCGCTCGCCGAACGCGAACGCACCGACGCCGCCGCCCGGGCCGCCCTGCGCGGCGCCGCCTCCAAGATCCAGGCCCTGCTGATCCAGGTCCGCTCGCTGCTGGAGGAGGTCCAGCTCTCCGTCGACGACCCCCGGCTGCTCGCCCTCGACTTCCGCAACGAGCTCACCCTGCGCCGGGTGCAGTCCCTCGCCGTGCTCTCCGGCGCCTGGCCCGGCATGACCCGGGAGGACTCCCCGCTCGCCGAGCTCTGCGTCGGCGCGCAGTCCCGGGTGGCCGGCTACGCCCGCATCGAGATCACCAACCACCTGCGCGAACCCCGGCTCGCGGTGGCCGCCCGGGCCGCCGAACCCGTCGCCATCGCGCTCGCCGAGATCCTCGGCAACGCCACCGCCTACTCCCACCCCGAGACCCGGGTCGTGGTCGCCATCGAACAGGGCAGCTCCGGCGCCCTGGTGGTGGTCGACGACATGGGCGTCGGCATGGAGCCCGACCAGCTCGAACGGGCCGGCGACCTGCTCGACGGCCAGGCCGAGGTGCTGCTCACCGAACTCGGCGACCCGCCGCAGGCCGGCTTCGCGGTGATCGGCCTGCTCTGCCGCCAGTTCGGCTTCGGCTGCCGGGTCGAGCCCTCCCCGTACGGCGGCGTGCGGGCCATCCTGCGGCTGCCCGCCGACCTGCTCACCCTCACCGACCCGGCCGCCCCGCTGTCCGCCCTCGCCCCCCGCCCGATCACCCAGAGCGCCCCGGTGTTCGACGCGGGCGACGCCCTGCCCACCCGCAAGCGCCGCACCCCCCGCGTCCCGCAGCAGGACGCACCGTCCCCCCTCCCCGCCCCGGCGAGCACCACCGGGGCGGGCACCACCCCGGCGGGCACCACCCCCGACCGGGCCCGCAGCGCGTGGTCGGCACTCCAGTCCGGCACCGCCGCCGGACGCAGCGCCGTCGACCGCCCCGCGCGCCCCGAGGGACCCGCCGCACCCGAAGGAGTAGAAACCCCGTGACCGCACCGCTCCGCCGCCACACCGAGGACCTCTCCTGGGTCCTCACCCCGCTGCTCGACCTGCCCGGCGTGCAGAACGCCGTCATCGCCACCGGCGACGGCCTGGTCACCGGCCACTCCGCCGACCTCGGCCGGGACGGCGCCGACCGGGTCGCCGCGATGACCGCCTCGCTGCACGCCGCCGCCCGCGCCTTCACCACCGCCTTCACCGGCGCCGAGAAGGTCGCGCTCAGCCAGACCGTGGTCGAGTCCGAGCACGGCTACGCCGTGGTCACCCCGGCCGGCGAGAACTCCTCGCTGGCCGTCTTCGCCCTCCCCGGCGCCGACCTGGGCACCATCGCCTACCAGATGCAGGTCCAGGTGGCCGCGCTCGCCCGGGCGCTGGCCAGCCCCGCCCGGGAGGCGAGCCGCACGTGACCGCCTCTCCCCGCCCGCAGGGCCCCCGCCGCCGACTGGTGCCCGCCTACCTCGCCACCCACGGCCGCACCGCCGCCGCCGGCGCCCACGGCCTGGACCGGCTCAGCGTGCTGCACGCCGCCGCCGACCTCCCGGCCGGGGTCGGCGGCGAACACCGCCAGTTATGGGAACTGGTCCGCCCCGGCGCCCTGACCCTCGCCGAGGCCGCCGCCCACCTCCGGCTGCCCGTCAGCGCCACCGTCTTCATCGCCGCCGACCTGGCCGAACGCGGCGCGCTCTCGGTCCGCGCGCCGATCCCCTCCGCCCAGCCGGTCAGCCGGGACCTCGCCGAAAGGCTCCTCAGTGGACTTCGCGCCCTCAAGTAGCACCGCCGCCCCGGTCGCCGACGCCCCGCCGGGCGCCCCGGCCTACCTGCCCCCCACCGACCCGGTCCTGATGAAACTCATGGTCAGCGGGCCGTTCGGGGTCGGCAAGACCACCTTCGTGCGCACCCTGTCGGAGATCCCGACCCTGCACACCGAGGAGGTCATGACCGCGGCCAGCCTCCCGGTCGACGACCTCAGCCGCATCCCCGGCAAGACCGCCACCACCGTCGCCGTCGACTTCGGCCGGCTCACCCTCGGCGGCGGCGAGTTCGTCCTCTACCTGTTCGGCACGCCCGGCCAGCGCCGCTTCCTCCCGCTCTGGGAGGACCTCGCCCGCGGCGCCCTCGGCGCGCTCGTCCTGGTCGACACCCGCCGGCTCGCCGACGCCTTCGACGCCATGGACCTGATCGAGGAGGCCGGACTGCCCTACGCCGTCGCGGTCAACCGCTTCCCCGACACCCCGCCGATCGCCCTCGACGCCGTCCGCGCCGCCCTCGACCTCGACCCGGCCACCCCGCTGCTCGAGTGCGACGCCCGCGAGCGCGAGGGCTGCGTCGACGCCCTGATCGCCCTCACCGAGCACGTCCTGGACCGCCTCCCGCAGGAGACCGCCCCGTGACCCGCGCCCCCCGCACCGCCCTCTACGGGCCGCAGTTCGCCGCCGACCCGCACGCCCACTACGCCCGGCTGCGCGACCGCGGGCCGCTCGCCCCCGTCGAACTCGCCCCCGGCGTCGACGCCTGGCTGGTCACCGACTACCACGTCGCCCTCGAAGTCCTCCGCGACACCGACGCCTGGACCCGCGACCCGCGCCGCTGGCAGGCCACCCAGCCCGCCGACTCCCCGATCCTCCCGCTGTTCGGCTGGCGCCCCACCGCGCTGTTCTCCGACGGCCCCGCGCACACCCGCTACCGCCAGGTCATCACCGACAGCGTCGGCATCCTCGAACCCCACCTGCTGCAGCGCGACACCACCGCCGTCGCCGAACAGCTCATCGCCGAGTTCGCCCACGCCGGCAGGGCCGACCTGCTCGCCGCGTACGCCTACCGGCTGCCGCTGCTCATCCTCACCTCCTGGTACGGCGTCCCCGAACCGGACACCGACCGGATCAGCACCGCGATGAACCGCGCCTTCGAGACCTCCTCCGGCGCCGCCGCCGCGTACGCCGACCTGGTCGCCGTCGTCACCGAACAGGTCGCCGACCGCCGCACCGCGCCCCGGCACGACCTGATCTCCGCCTTCCTCGGCCACCCCGCGCAGCTCGCCGACGACGAGGTCGTCCGGCACATCACGCTCACCCTGATGGCCGGCCACGAACCCACCGCCAACCTGATCGCGAACGCGCTGCTGCGGATGCTCTCCGACGACCGCTACGCCGGGTCGCTGCACAGCGGCGCGATGACCGCCCACGACGCGGTCAACGAGGTGCTCTGGAACGACCCGCCGCTGTCCAACTTCTCCCCGCACTACGCCCGGCGCGAGACCGTCTTCCACGGCACCGAACTCACCCCCGAGCAGCCGGTCCTGGTCTCCTACGCCTCCGCCAACGCGCAGGCCGCGCTCACCCCCGCCGAGAGCGAGTCCCTCGGCGGCTCCTACGCGCACCTCGCCTGGGGCGCCGGGCCGCACCGCTGCCCGGCCCGCCAGCCCGCCGTCCTGATGGCCGTCACCGCCATCGAGTACCTGATCAGCCGCCTCACCGACCTCCGCCTGGCGGTTCCCACCCCGGACGTCCTGTGGCGCCCGGGGCCGATCCACCGGGCGCTGGTCTCCCTCCCGGTGGAGTTCACGCCCCTGTAGGAACGAGCAGGAACGAGCGGAGCCGGGGGCGCGGGGAGAACCGCCGCGCCCCCGCCGGTGCCCGCCCTCAGAGCCCGAAGCGGCGTCCGAGGTCGCCCAGGCTGCCCAGTCCCGTCGCGCCGCCGTGCTGCTGCTGGTGCGGGACGTTCGCGCCGGGGATGCCGGCCTCGGCCGCGACGACGCCGACGGAGCGCTCGGTCATCAGCTGCTCGGAGGACTGCATCAGCACCTGCCCGGCCCCGATGAACTCGAACTGGTGCTCCTCGCCGCTCGCGCCGCCGATCCCGGTCAGGTGCCGCAGGCCGCCGATGACGCCGTGCAGGTAGCTGTGGTCGTAGTGGTGGCAGGGCGCGGGGCAGTCCGCCCAGCCGACCAGGGCCTGCGGATCGACCCGGACCGGGGGTTCGACGAAGTGCACCGGCCCGTTGGAGGCGGCGACGAACTTGCCGGTGCCGATCAGGGTCAGGAACCCGGGGATGATCGACTGCTTGAGCCGCAGCGAGGGTTCGAAGGCGAGCAGGTTGCCCGAGCGCACCGTCAGGTTGCCGTCCTCGAGGTCGTACGAGTTGAGGTCGTACGACCGGTCGGCGAGCAGCAGTTTGCCGCGGCCCTCGGCGACCACCCAGTCGGAGGCGTGCAGCGGGGAGTTGAAGTTCTGCTCCAGGACGCGGTCGAGGACGCCGCGGCCGATCCCGGAGAAGCGCATCTCGCCGTAGTAGGCGATCATCTTGCCCTTCTGCAGGTAGTACGCGCCGTTCAGGTCGACCGAGAAGCAGTACGGGTTGACGTTGTCGTCGGACGGCAGGGTGGCGGCGTCCCAGACCTGCGGGCCGTCGCCGCCGGGCGGCTGGAACACCGGCGCGCCGAACTGCCCGGCGGGGGACGCCTGGTAGGGCGGCGGCTGGGGAACGTGCATCCCGGCCTGGGTGGCCTGGTGGGACTGCTCGTACTGCTGCTGGGAGTACCCGGGCGGGGGGCCCTGCGGCGGGTACGGCGGGGGCTGCTGCCCGTACGGCTGCTGGCCGTAGGGCGACTGCGGGGGCTGCGGGGGGTAGGACATCAGAGCTTCACCTCGCTGGCCTGGACGTACACCGCGCCCTGCCCGGACAGTTCGAGCTGGAACGCCTCGCCGGAGCCGCGGCCGACCATGTCGCGCCAGCCGAGGGCGGTGGAGAGCTTGTTGGTGACCTCGCCCCGGTGGGCGACGTACGCCTGCGGGTCGACGTGGACGGGTTGGCCGGGGAGGATCGGGAGTTCGATCACGCCGCCGTGGGCCAGCACGGCGACCGACCCCTGGCCGGTGAGCTTGGTGGTGAACAGGCCCTGGCCGGTGACCTGGCCGCGGACCACGCCCATCAGGCCGCCCTGCTGGCCCATGAACATGGTGGACTGCTGGAGGCCGCCCTCGAAGGCGAGCAGCCGGTCGGCCTCCACGTAGAGGGTGTCGCCGACCAGGTCGATCACGTGCACGTGGTGGCCGCCGTGGCCGAACATCACGGTGCCGTGGCCCTCGACGGTCATCAGCGGGGTGTCCTCGTTGGCGACCCGGCGGCCGATCATCGACATCACGCCGCCCTGGCCGCCCATCAGGTTGGGCTGGAAGGTGACGTCGCCGGTGTAGCCGAGCATCGCCCCGCGCTGGGAGAGGACCCGCTGTCCGGGCACCACCTTGGCGGAGATCATCTTGTTGTTGATCCGGGTGAACGCCATCAGACCTCGCCCCCCAGCGTGACGCGCTCGGAGGGCTGGACGTAGACCAGGCCCTCGCCGGTGAACTCGACCTGCATGGCCTCGCCGCCGCCCTCGCCGATCAGCGTGGACCAGCCGGCCCCGGACTTGAGCGCCCGGTGCAGGTTGCCGGTGTGCGCGATGTACGCACCCGGGTCGACCCGCAGCGGCAGGCCCTGGGAGACCCGCAGGACCACCGCCGGGCCGTTGGAGGTGACCGCCGCCCAGCCCTGGCCCTCGACCTTGGTGGTGAACAGGCCGTTGCCGCCGGCCATCCCGTTCAGGCCGGTGAAGGAGGTGCCGGTGCGCAGCGTCGCCTCGGTGCAGAGCAGGTTGTCGGATTCGACGAACAGCGTCTCGCCGTTCAGTCGGACGAGATTGACCTCGGTGGCCTTGTCGGCGAAGTAGCAGGTGCCCTGCCCCTTCACCTCCATGACCTCCATGCGCTCGCCGGTGAGCCGGCGGGTGACCATGCCGCGCAGGCCGTCGCCGCCGCCGGTGAGCTTCTTGAAGCCCATCTGCCCGGTGTAGGCGACCATCGAGCCGTTGCGTGCCTTGACGGTGTCCCCGGCGAGATCGACGGCGAGGACCCTGGACCCCTGGAGTCGGAACTGTGCCACGTCCGGAATGTAGCCGCCCCCTCCCCGGCTGGGGAGGGGGCGGGGCGGGCTGGTACCGGTTCGGTACGAAACCCGTACATCGGACATACCGTCAGACGGTCTGCGGCAGCGCCCCCGCGGACGCCTCCACCTCCAGCAGCGAGGCCGAGTGCCGCTCGGCCTCGAACGCGGCGCGGCCGCCGCGCAGCCCGAACAGGCGCTTGGAGAGCATGATCCAGAGCACCGCGGCGATGTTCAGCAGCAGCGTGCAGACCTTCAGCGCGCTGACGTGCTCGGTGAGTTCGTAGCCCTCCAGCGGCAGGAAGGCGGCGGTGGCGACCACGGTCAGGTACTCGGCCCAGCGGTGGCCCCACCACAGGCCGAACGCCTCGACGATCTCGATCAGCGCGTACGCCAGCAGCGCCGCGGCCACGTAGACCAGGGTGGAGTGCTTGTAGTCGAAGGTCTTGCGGACGGTGTCGACGATCGGCGAGTGCTCCAGGTCCCAGTGGAAGTGCTCGGTGACCGGCTTGAAGACGGTCAGGTTCTCGTCGAAGATCCGGCGCACCGCGTCCTGGCTGTTGGAGAACTTCCACACCCCCCAGGCGACGATCACGATCAGCAGGCCGCGCAGGAACCGCTCGACGGCCAGGAAGCGCAGGATGAACAGGTCGCGCAGGGCCTTGCCGCGGGGCACCAGCGGCGCGTCCTGGGCGGGGCCGGAGCCGTGCGGCTCGCCGAGCGCGAAGTCGCCGCAGCGCAGGCAGCGCCAGACGGTGCCGACGGCGGTGGCGGCGTGCAGCCGCTCGCGCAGGCCCGGTTCGTCGGGCGCATAGGTGATGTGGCCGCGCTTGGCGCAGGTGTGGCGGTCCCAGTCCCGCTTCAGCATGTGCGTGTTCCCCCCGTGGGTCCGCGCGCCCCGGCCTTCGGAGCGCGCAGCACAGCAGGATAGGGGGTCCCCGGTCGGCGCCGGCGTCGGGTCGGTGATAATGGTCCCGGCTTGTGCATCCCTTCACAAGCGAAGCCGTCCGCCGTGCCCCGTGAGGAATCCCCGTGAAGAGCGTCGCCGCCGTCCACCGCCTGCGCCTGGTCTCCGGCCCCGAGGGGCTGTCCTTCATCCTGCTGCTGGTCTGCTCGGTGCTCAAGCGCACCACCAGCTTCAACGGCGTGCCGGTGATGGGCGCGGTGCACGGCGCGCTGTTCGTCCTCTATGTGGTGTTCCTGGTGCAGGCGCACCAGGCCCGCCGCTGGGAGCCCAAGCGCACCCTGCTGCTGTTCGTGCTGTCGGTGCTGCCCACCGGCGGCTTCTTCGCCGAGCGGATGCTCGCCAAGGAGGAGCGCGGCGAGTCGGCCGCCCCGGCGCCCGCCGCCACCGCCTGACCCGTCCGGAACGTGGTGCGCGGCGGCCGGGCCT